>JAUNLE010000002.1:38667-54907 GCA_030532415.1 Coriobacteriia bacterium
AAGTATTTCTATGAACAATAAACATTTAAGTGATGACGCTCAGGCTATACAAGATATGCTTAAACGAATGGAAGAAGGAGAATCTCCTGAAGCTGTTAAAGATGCCTTTGTAGAAACGTTTAAAAATAAAGATATTTCTGCTATATCGGCTGCTGAACAAGAATTACTTTCAAAGACAAATAATGGCTGCGGTATGTCGTCTTTATGCGATGTGCACATGCTTGCGCTTTCAGACGAAAAATCTGAGATACGTATGCCTGAACTGGAATACTATCCTCCGCATCCTTTGGCATATTTCAAGCTGAATCAAGAAAGCATTATGCAATTATTCAGAGAAACGATTCGTCCTTGTATTCATGGCGGACTTTCACCTGAAGAACTTCCTCAAAATCTAAGTGCTTTTCAAGATGCGGTTTTGCAACACTTCTCACTTAAGGAAAATGTCCTATTTGCCTACCTCGATAAGGCCGGTGTCGTTGGACCTTCCAAATTAATGTGGGAGGCTGATGATGAAATAAGAGATTTGATTCAAAAAGGAATTGACGTTGCTTATAGCCAAAGTCCAGTTAACGTTCAAGGCGTTGTAGAGCATATGCACAAGGCTATTGGTTTGCTTAGAAGTCAGTTTACCAAGGAAGAGCAGGTCTTAATTCCTCTTGTGGGATCAGAGGTAAGTGATAGAGATTTATACGAAGCTTCAAAAGAAATGCTCAAGATTGGTTATTCTTTCGATAATCCGCGAGCTTGGGAACCAGAAAACCTTGCTTCCTTTGAAGCTCAAGAAAACTTGCAAGTTATGCATAGCTCGACTTCAGTTTCAACCCAGCTTAATTTCAATACGGGAGTTTTAAGTCCAGACGAAATTAATGGCATTTTAAATTCTATAGGTGATGAGCTCAGTTTTGTGAATGCTCATGATATATTTACCTACTATTCCGATCTTGATGTAATGCATTTTCCAAGAACTAAAGCGAATCTAAATAACACGCTCGAGAACTTACATCCTTTAAAGTCTTTACCAATTATGTATGAAGTGCGCGATAAACTTAAGAATAAAGAAGTCAAAACGGTATCTAAGCTCGCACATAAAGGCGGTAAGCGTTTCTTGGTTCAGTACCACGGAATCTTTGACGAATCGGGGAGATACCTGGGAATTCTTGAGACCGTTAAAAATTTAGATGAATTCTTTGCTTTAATAAAGGAGCTTGAAGCGCAAGACACAAGCAAATAAGATTAAGATACCTTGCTTGTTAATCTAAGGAGTCTTACTTTATGTACAATGACGGTAAACTTATCATTGCTCAATCTATGGACAGCAAAGAATATTTGGAAATCCTTCCTCGTATGTCAAATCGTCATGGTTTGATTGCGGGGGCTACAGGTACTGGTAAGACCATTACCGTCAAAGTGCTTGCTGAAAGTTTTTCAGAGGCAGGCATTCCTGTATTTTTAACCGATGTAAAAGGTGATGTTGCAGGTATATCACTTCCGGGTAGCTCAAGCGAAGATATGGAAAATCGCCTTACACGATTTAATATTCGAGATGCATTTAGTTATGAGGGCTTTCCCGTTCACTTTTGGGATATTTTCGGTGAAAAAGGCTATCCAATTAGAACAACTATTTCTGAAATGGGACCTTTACTTCTTGCTCGCCTGCTCAACCTTAACGAAGTTCAAACAGGAATTTTAAATATTGCCTTTAGGCTTGCAGACGACGAGGGGCTTTTGCTTTTAGACCTTAAAGACCTGCGCTCGATGATTGTCCATGTTGGCGAGCGGGCAAGTGAACTCAAATTACAATACGGCAATATCTCTTCAGCTTCAATCGGGGCAATTCAAAGAGCGCTTTTACAGCTTGAAGACCAGGGTGGAGATTTATTCTTTGGTGAACCAGCGCTCGACATCAATGATTTAATTCAAATAGATCAAACAAGTGGAAAAGGTATTATCAACCTTTTAGATTCACAAAAGCTTATTAACTCGCCGCTAGTTTATTCAACCTTTTTACTGTGGCTCCTCTCCGAGCTGTTCGAATCACTTCCTGAGGTTGGAGATCTTGAAAAACCAAAATTAATTTTCTTTTTCGATGAAGCGCATTTACTCTTCGATCACACCCCTGCGGCTCTAGTCGACAAGATCGAACAGGTAGTCAAGCTCATTCGTTCTAAGGGAGTAGGTATCTATTTCTGTACTCAGTCTCCTTCTGACATTCCAGATGCGGTATTAGCGCAGTTAGGTAATCGAGTGCAACACGCGCTTCGCGCTTATACTCCAAAGGAACAAAAAGCGCTTAGAGCTGCTGCTCAAGCGTATCGAAGCAATCCGCTCTTTGATACAGAAGAGGCATTAACGCAGCTTGGAACGGGAGAGGCTTTGGTGTCCTTTTTAGGCAAAAAAGGAGAGCCATCGGTGGTAGAGCGTGCATGGGTTTTGCCTCCTGAATCTAAATTTGGTCCACTCGATACCCCTACTCGAGCTTCACTTATTGCAATGTCCGCATCGGCTCAAGGCGTATATCTAGAATCGATTGATCGAGAAAGCGCCTATGAGCTGCTTAGTGCAAAAGCGGCAGAACAAGCTCGAATACTTGAGCAACAACGACAGGAAGAAGAAGCGCTTAAAGCTGAAAAAATTCGTCAAAAAGAAGAGGAGCAAGCTCGAAAAAATAATCCAATCAATAAAATTTTACGTTCTGCGACTTCGGCTATGACCTCGTCGGTTGGCAGAAAAATTGGCAACAGTATCGTTCGTGGAATCCTTGGAGGTTTTAAGCGATAGGAGCGTATGGAAAGCGAAACTTTAGCTGAAGGTATAGATAGCCTTGTGCAGTTTGATGACGAACATTTCGCCGTCAAGCTTAACAATTTTGCCCTGAAAGATACCCTTGAGTGTGGTCAAACGCTTCGATGGATTAGACTTGCTAAAGAGCGCTATCTCGTTTTTTCAGCAGATAAAGTTGTGCTTTTATATCTTTCAGATCAAGATGTGCTCCACATTATTGGAGCGAGCGAACAGGAACTGAAGTATTGGCTCACATACCTTGATTATGATACAGACTATGCGGCAATTCAAAAAAGATACTAAGAAAAGGCAAGGCTATCATGAAAGAAGCGATAGCATATGCGCCTGGTATAAGGGTCTTAAAACAGGACATCTTTGAGACGCTTATTGCATTCATCATTTCTGCCAATAATAATCTCAAACGAATTCAAGCCTCCATGTTTGCGCTTTCGCGCTTGTATGGAGAAAAACTTAGCATTCGAGCATCATTGCGCCAAGCCTTAGATAAAGCAGAATACCTTACGCTCCAAGAGTATGCCTACAGTTTCCCCAGTCCTGAAAAGCTTGCATCAATGAGTGCTGATGAGCTTCGACAAAACGCTTCGGTAGGCTATCGAGATGTTTTCATCGTGCGCGCTTCTCAACAAGTAGTAGAAGATATTTCGCTTGAGCATCTTGAGTCGCTTAAGACGAAAGAACTTGAGCAAGCACTTCAGCAATTTGCGGGTGTAGGACCTAAGGTTGCAGCCTGCATTGCCTTATATGCCTTTGGCCGAGGTGAGTCGTTTCCAGTTGATGTTTGGATTAAGCGCGCAATGGAGCAGCTTTATCTTGGACGCAGCGCAAGCAAAAAAGAAATTCTTGAAGAGGCTCATAAAAGATTTGGCAACTATGCTGGTTTTGCCCAACAGTATTTATTTTACTATGCCAAAGACCGTTTATAATTCATTCATGTCATAGCATGCTGCTAAACTTTCGAAACGTTTAGATACAAAAGGAGATACCTTTGGAAGCTAGTGTAATGTGGAGCGCACTTATTAAGCTTGCGCAAAGTGATGTAATTTGGAATGCCAAAGCTTTCATTGTTAATTTTGATGTACAAGCCGAAATGGGCGAAGATGAAGATGAAGCTATTGAACTGCATCCCGAATCCACGATTTATGAACTGAAGCTTGAGCACGGCGTTGCTTCATATTTATCACTGGCATTCAAGGTAAAAATTGCGCAATCAATTACCCGTGACTTGCGTGCATACGACTATAAGCAAGATGGAAAATCAAGCATTATGGTGATTGATCTTAAGGATCATACGGACGATTTTCAGTCGGTAATTTCGCGCATTATGTCGAAAGATTATGAGCTATCTCAAGACATTGAAGAGCTAGCTCACGGTAAGCTTTTTATGGTAAGCCATGCAATACAAATGGGAGATAGCTCAGTAAGGTGCATAAGTGGTCGAAAAATCTTCCCTCGTCGTATAAGTAGACATCTTAATTCAGCCGACCAAGTTGTATCGGCCTATTTTGAAGATGGCGAGCTTAAAGCCCACAGACGAGCATACTTTGATTTTGATGAAGATATCGACTTTATTGTTTGTGAAGACAAAATTTTTATTTTCAATAAGCACTACTTCGAGCAGGCAACTAAATACAGTGCTCAGATGTATGAGGAAACTGACGATGAGTTTGGGCGCATCGCTCAAGCGCTTTTTGTTGAACCTGACAAGCTTGAACTTGACCTAGTAAGCGAGAACCCTCAAAAGCTTCGCAGGAAGATTACGAAAATCCTAAAACATGAAGAAAAGCTCTATGAACAAGCATCGTTTCTCGACACCCTGGCACAAGTCAATAAAGAAGAACAGCTTGGATTTGTCTTTGAACAAAGCGAGGGCGAAGAACGAAAAATGCGCTTTCCTCATACCGACGAAAAGCGCATAGACTTATTGTTCACGATTTTAAATGACAACCGTTTAGTGTCTCGCATAAGTGGTAAAACCTACGAGGCAAGTCAGAAAAAGGAAATCTTCTTACCTTCAGATGAATAGCTTAGCGCTCATCTATCGGAACAAATGGGCGAATTTTACGCATTGATTTATAAGCGGGACGAATAATTCTTTTTGATACGAAAAGTTCTTCCATCCTATGTGCGGCCCATCCGCTGATTCTTGCCATTGCAAATACAGGAGTTACTAAATCATCAGGGATGCCAAGTATTTTGTAGATTAAACCAGAATACATATCGATGTTTGCACATAAAATCTTTTTGCTTGAAGATTTTTCACTCATTAACTCTGGCGTGAGACGCTCAATCGTATCGATTAAATCGAAATCTCGTGCATAGCTATCGCCTTTACGATATGCAAGGTGTTGAGCATATGATTTAACTACTTCTGTTCGTGCGTCAGAAATGGTATAAATTGCGTGACCCATACCATAAATAAGGCCGCTTCTATCAAAGGCCTCTTTACGCAGGAGCTTTCTTAGATAATCAGCAACCTGTCCTTCATCAGTAATATCAGATACGTGCTCTTTTAAATCATCGATCATGTTGCTTACTTTTATATTGGCTCCACCATGTTTTGGACCCTTTAAAGAAGATATAGCTCCTGCATAGGCTGCGTAAGGATCGGTAAAGGTAGAAGAAAGCGTTCTACAGCTAAAGGTAGAATTGTTTCCACCACCATGCTCGGCGTGAAGCATAAGCATGATATCTAAGAGCTGTGCTTCTTCAGGATCCCAGCTTGAATCTTTTCGAAGCATATACAGAATAGTTTCGGCAGAACTCAAGCCCGCTTTAGCTGGATGCCAAATCATCTCTTCGTTGTGTTGATCATGTTGATGAGCATAGTAGGCAAGCGGACCTATGCGAACAAGGCGAGAGATAAGTGAGCTTGCAACATCTATCTCATGCTCAATACATATATTGTTAGCGTCGCGGTCAAAGGCATAGAGGTTTAAGATTGAGCGCGCCATCATATTCATCGTGTTGTCCGAGGGCGCCGTAAGAACAAGAGAATGTACAAAGCCTTGCGGTAGGTCGCGTTGTTCATCAAGCGCTTGATTAAATGCCTCTAGCTCTTGTTTCGTTGCAAGTTTGCCAAACAAAAGCAGAAAGCTTAGATCTTCAAAGCCGAAGGTATTATGGTTTACATGACTTTGAACAATGTCCCCAATATCATATCCGCGAATTGTTAACTTACCTTTATCGGGAATTTTTTCATCATCGACAACGATGTATCCGTGAACGTTTGAAATTTCAGTGATTCCGGTGATAACACCGGTGCCATCTTCGTTTCTCAAACCTCGTTTAACATGGTATTTTCCGTAGAGACTTGGATCTATAGGCTCGTGGATTTTAGCTAATTCATAGAGTTCTGGAGTAAAAAAAGCCATCGTAACCTGTTCCTTCATGTATTGTCATAGATATTTTTCGTACGCGTTTTACTATAATTATATCTAAGTGAATAATCTTGTTTCTCGTGATACAGTTAGTTCTGCATTATGTGCCCTCGTAGCTCAGCAGGATAGAGCACCGCTCTCCTAAAGCGGGTGTCGGCCGTTCGAATCGGCTCGGGGGCACCATCAAAGAGCAAAAAGTTTGTAAAGACTCAACATACAAATGGCTCTGACAATTCAAATAAAATATATTTAATAGACATAGTCATATAATGTATCATCTCTTATAATTGATTCCAGCTTAGTATAAACTTGCTAACACAAAGCCATCCAGTAAGTTAAACACGTAAAAACCTGGTGTAGGAGTATAGATGAACAAGCACGAACATACCTTAGGACGCAGACATTTTTTAGGCTTGGCAAGCGCACTTGCTTTTGGAAGTGCATTCAGTCTATCTGCATGCAATGCAAACGATGAAGGTCAAAATGAGGCTGGTCAAAAAGGAAATGCAGCACAAGTCGGTATTGATTACGCCAACTTTGAAGAAGTTGTAGCTGCCGCACGAGGCACAAAGGTTTCCTGGTATGGCTGGGGTGGATCTGAACCCCGCAATACCTGGATTAACGAAACGCTCGTGCCCTTGCTCAAAGACAAGTATGATTTGACCCTTGAATTGGTAGGTATGGACATCAACGACATCCTTACCAAACTTTCTGGCGAAATGCAGGCTGGTGTCACAGAGGGCAGCATTGACTTTATTTGGATTAATGGCGAAAACTTCTTTTCAACCAAGCAAAATGGTTATTTGTGGGGACCATTTACGGACTATCTTCCTAATTTTAGAGATTATATTGATGCTACAAGCCCAGAGGTGCTCTACGACTTTGGTTCACCAACCGAAGGTTTCGAGGCTCCTTATGGTAAAGCGCAAATGCAAATGTGGGTCGATAGCGCAAAGGTTTCAAGCATTCCTAAAAATCCTGAGGAATTCTTACAGTTCTGTAAGGATAATCCAGGTAAGGTTAGCTATCCTCAACCTGGCGACTTTATTGGAACCGCATTTATTTCTACCTTAATTGCAGGCGTGGTTGGTAAGGAGAAGTTTGAAGAACTCTCTAAAATGAATGAGCCAACTATAGAAGCTGTTCAAGAGGTGGTACAAGCAGGGCTTGACTACTTAAAGGAGCTCAGTCCCTACCTTTGGAAAGAGGGCAAAACCTACCCAGCCGATTCGGGTGCGCTTGCAAGCATGTATGCCGATGGAGAAGTCGTGCTTAACATGGGCTATGGGGATCCTCAAGTACAAGTTAATGAGGGGTCCATTCCAAGCACAACCAAGTCATTCTTGTTTGAAACGGGCACGGTTGGTAACTCAAACTTCATGGCTATCGCTCAAAATGCTAAAAACATTGCGGGAGCTCTTGTTGCAATCAATGAAATTATGTCGCCTGAAATGCAATACGAACAGTATGAGAAGCTTGGTAATATTACCGTGCTTGATTTAAATATGGTGTCAGAAGAAATCAAAGAGAAATTCGAGAGCAAAGAACTTGGTTCTGCCCAGCTCCCGGTAGATGAACTTTTGTCCAATCGTATTGCAGAAGCTGCAGGTCCGGTTATTCCACTTCTTGAGCAGCTGTGGCGCGATCAGGTGCCTCCAATAAAATAAGGAAGAGTAACAGGTGCGTAAACGGTTTGCAAAAAATAAGCTCAATTCATTGCTGCTGTTAGCGCCTACCCTGCTTTTATCTGCAATTTTTATATATGGTGTAGTAAACGGCATATTGCAAGGTTTTGGCTATATGCCGTTTTTAGGCAAAACACAGCTGACGGCTGAATACTATCTCAAAGCGCTCAGCCGTCCCGATTTTTTACGCTCTCTTGGCTTCTCGCTTAAGATAGCTCTTGTTTCTTCTTCACTCTCGCTTATTTTGGGAGTCGTCTTAAGTGTCTTGCTTTTGCACGCGCGTGCAGGAAAAGTATCTCGTTTAATCAGTTTAGGTTTGCCGCTTTTAAGCGCACACACCATTGTTGCCCTGTTTATGGTGTCACTGTTTTCGGGTGCGGGACTAATCTCACGAGTGCTAGCACAATTCGGACTTATTTCTGAGCCCTCGCAGTTTTCATCAATTGTTGGACAGCCCGGGGGACTGGGGATTATCTTGGTCTACTTGTGGAAGGAAGCTCCTTTTATTGCCTTTGTGACCCTAGCGATTATGGAGAATATTTCTCAGAAATATCAAGAAAGCGCGGCCTTGCTCGGAGCTTCCCCCCTTGTGAGCTTTTTTACTGTTACCTTGCCGCTTATGTATCCAACCCTAGCGAAAGCTTTTATTATCGTGTTTGCCTTTGCGCTTGGTAGTTATGAAATACCTGCCCTCTTAGGCCCAACCGCTCCGAAAGCTTTAGCTGAACTTGCCTACATGGAATTTCAAAACCCTGATCTGTTGAATCGACCCTATGCCATGGCAATTAACGGTTTGATTGCAGGCATTACCATTCTTTTGACGCTTTTGTATTTTAAGATTTTATCGAAAGAAGATAAGGCGGCGCTCTTATGAGAAAGTCATCATCGCAGTTTTTTGCGCGCGCCCTCATCATGATCAATATTATTTTTGTCGTCGTACTGCCTCTTGCCTTAATTGTAGTTTGGGCATTTAGCGCAAGCTGGCCGTGGCCGCACTTGCTTCCTCAACAGTTTTCTTCTCGCGGCTTAGAAGAACTGTTTTCCAATCGAGTCTTTGGAGGAGTGCTTCTACAAAGCATTCTTATTGCGCTGGGTACGAGTTTTTCTGCAACGACCATAGCGACCATGGCAGCTCATAGTTTGCTTTTTTATCCAAGCAAATTAAATAAACTCATTCGCTTTTTGCTTATCTTGCCATTTTTAGTAGCAACGCCTATTTTCGCCATGGGTATCCAGGTGTTTTTTCTGAAAATTAAATTGGCAAATACTGTTCTTGGCGTTATTGTTGCCCACACTATTTTGGCCCTGCCCTATGCTGCCTACCTTATGATGGATGCCTACAGTGCTCTTGGCAGAAAATTCTTTGAGCAAAGCCAAACCCTTGGTGCTCATCGCTTACAAAGTTTTTACCTTGTCGACTTGCCCCTATTACTTCCATCTATAAGCTCAGCCCTTTTGATGTCGTATATTATTTCGTTTTCTCAATACTTCATAACGCTTCTCATTGGGGGAGGCACGGTGCAAACCATTTCGCTTTTAATGTTTCCGTATTTAGTGAGCGGAGATCGAACGCTTGCAAGTTCCTATGGACTTGTATTTATGCTTGCTACAATTGCTTTTATGCTTATACTGCAAGTAATTTCTAGAAAAGCATCGAAAACAGCTGCCTTATTTGACAGCTAAGGATTAGAGTTATGAAACTTGAGCTACAACATATCAATTTAAGCTACGAGCACAAGCGAGAAGCACAGCTTGTCTTAAACAACATTAATCTTACGGTCGAAGACGGCTCTTTTGTTTCGCTCTTGGGTCCTTCCGGTGCTGGTAAAACGAGTCTTTTGCGCATTATTGCAGGTCTTGAAATCCAAGACGGCGGTTCGGTTTTATTCGACAATCAGGCCATAGACTACCTTGCACCACATAAACGTCGTGTAGGTTACGTCTTTCAGGACTTACGACTCTTCCCCCATTTAAATGTGGGTGAAAATATTGCCTACGCTTCTAAGATTGCTAAAAAACCTAAGGCTTTTCGCGAAGACTTAGTGAAGCGCATGCTTGAACAAGTGCAGCTAGAAGCTTATGAATCAAGACGGGTGTCACAGTTGTCGGGAGGTCAAGCACAGCGCGTTGCACTTGCACGAGTACTTGCATCAGACCCACAGATTTTGCTTTTAGATGAACCGTTTTCTTCGCTTGATGAAGAACTTCGCGCCGACATGAGGGGTCTTTTAGAGCATCTAAGATGTGACTATCCTTTAACTACCATCATGGTTACTCACGATAGGGCTGAAGCTTTTCGGATGAGTGACAGGGTTTTGTATTTAGACAAAGGCTCGCTTAAGGAGGTATATGAATAGTTTTGCCAATATCTCTAGAGAAACTATCCAAGAGCTTTTGCAATACTATATGCGCGGTTCAAAAAAGATAGCCAAAGCCCTTGGAATAGACCTAAGCGAAACCTATGAACTAAGGCTTGCCCCTTTTGCAGAAGGAGAATACAACATAAATCTACTTTTGAGTTTAGAGAAGACTCATGCGCGTTGGGTGGTGCGGCTCGCAAAAAGTTCTCAGATGCATCTCGAACAGCAAATTACTTATGAGGCGCATGCTTTAGAGCTTTTAGAAACAAGTGCGCGTACCCCACGCTTGTATTTTGTTGACGACACAAAAGAGGCGCTACCCTTTGGCTTTTTGATTGAAGCGTACCTTGACGGTAGGCCACTTGTGTATGAAAAGGACTTAGCGCAGGCAGCGGCAATTCTAGCTGATGTCCACAGCGTGCCCGTGCCCTCTGCACGCAAGCTAATTGCTCCGCCTTCGCAGCTCAAAATTATTGCAGATGAATGCAGGGCGATGTTTGATCTGTATAGGTCTTGGGCCAATGCAGACAAAGCTTTAATCGCATGGGTTGATGAGCGTTTTATCCAAGTGGAGGCTCTGTTAGCACAAGAACAGCGTGAAAAGCATAGGTCTAGCCAGAATGAAACTTTGCATATTGTAAATACTGAACTTAACTCAAATAATTTTTTGATTAACGAAGGAAGTCAGAGCTTTTTAGTCGATTGGGAAAAGCCTTTGCTTGGAAGTGTCGCGCAAGATCTTGGGGCTTTTTTAGTGGTGACGACCACCTTATGGAAAAGTGACACTGTTTTACAGAAAGAGCAGCGGCAGGAGTTTTTAGAACTTTATACCTCGGCAGTTGCTGGAAGATTTTGCTGCGAAAATATTGAGCTTAAGGTGAATCGATTCTTGGCACTATGTTCACTGCGTGGTATTACGTGGTGTGCCATGGCCTTCTTTCAGCATGAAAGCAAGCTTCGACCCTTACAAGACGACTATACATTCCTGCGCGTACAAAAATTTATTTCCCAAGAATTTTGCAGTAACGTCTACCATGATTATTGGAAATCCTTAATCTAATGCCCCAAGTATTTAGGAGCTTAAGGCAAGTATTCCAATTTTTAATTTATGGGCAAGCCAGTGTTTGGAGTGAAACGTGAGCGAAAAAATAATTCTTGATGCCGATTTAACCATGGGCGAGCCCGACTGCGATTTTGATGATGGCATTGCGCTTTTGTACCTGTTAGGGCTTGCAAAAAGTCACAATCCCTCATTTGAGCTTCTTGCTTTTTGCAGTTCCTTTGGAAATAGCACGCAAGAGATTGTGTGGGAGGCAAGCAAGCGGGTGTTCGAAACACTTAAGCTTGATATTCCTCGCTATAAGGGGGCGAACAGTCCGCAAGATACAAGCTATTCGGATGCTTCAAAGTTTATCGTGGAAGCTGCGCAAAAATATCCTGGCGAAGTAACGCTTCTTGTAACAGGTTCGACCACAAATCTTGCCCGCGCCCTAGAACTTGACGCCAAGCTTCTTCATAAACTCAAGCACATTTGTTTTATGGGCGGCATTAACGAAAGCCTTGTCTTTAATGGCTCGATTATGCCCGAACTTAATTTTTCTATTGACTATCAGTCGACCTACCAGGTGTTTTCTGCTGCGCACAAGGCGAATAAAACACTCACAGTCTTACTTGCAAACGAATGTTTGCCTGCATATTTTGAGCGCGATGAATTCTTATCGAAGCTTCCAAAAGGTGGGAACAACGATGCAATATACCAATGGTGTGAGGATTGGTTTGCAAGTTTGAAGTGCGCATATAAACTTGATGGGGCTGTTATATGGGATGTTGTAGTACCTGCCTACGTACTGCATCCAGAATACTTTGAGCTTTTAGAAAAGCAGATCACCTTAAATGAACGCCTGTTCATGGCTGGTTTTTTGGAAGAAGCGCCTAAAGGTGCTCCAGCGTGCACCCTAGAGTTTCCTCGTATCAAAGATGCTGTGCGCTTTAAGCAGCATGTCTATGAGGTGCTTGCGCTCAATTAATTCATCCATTTTTAAACACCTGCATGCTTTAGCGGATGAATTTGGGATATTTATGGAATTTATTATTGACGAAGATAATTCAACTTGCTAGGATTGCGGTAGATAAGAAATAAAACTTATCAAGTAATGCTTATGATAAAGGAGTACAAACATGAAGGTATATAAGAACGGTTGGTGGCAAGCTTATATAGTCTGAGTTGTACCCTGTTAACACATAGGTGCAGCTCTTCGCGAGTTCGTATCTATGTGGACAAGTAGATCCTATCCCCGCATAGATACTATGCGGGGATTTTTTATTGCTTGCTAATTCTTCTGAGACGGAGCGTTTGAAATGGAAACTTTAAAGAAACAACCAATTTTCATTGTCGGATTAATTCTAGTTATTCTACTTGCAGTTTTTTACTTCATCATGCCATCGCTGGTGCAAAATCAAGAAAATCAAAAACGTGTTGAAAAGGCAGATTCATCAAAACAAGAAGCGCTTGCTGCCTTTGATGACAACAACAAAAAAGCCACTCCCGATAACCCCTATAAAATAGGACTCCTACAGTTTGTAAGCCATCCTTCCTTAGATGACATTCGTCAAGGTATTTACGACGGTCTTGAGAGCCGCGGCTATACTGATGGAGAAGAAATCATCATTGAATTTCTTAATGGTGAAGGCGAGCAGTCAAACCTTAACATGATGTCAACGCAGCTTATCAATGATGGATCAGATATGCTCGTTGGTATTGCAACCCCAGCGGCTCAGTCACTTCAAAACGCGACACAAGGTGAACTTCCATTAATCATGTCAGCCGTTACCGATCCGGTTGGTGCTGGTCTTGTTGAATCAGTTGAAAAACCTAACACCAATGTCACGGGCACCTCTGATGCGCTGCCAGTATCGAAGCAAATCGATTTCATCAGACAAATCTTGCCAGAACTCAAAACACTCGGAATCATTTACTCATCTTCAGAACCATCGGTAGTTCAAGCTATTAAAGATGTAGAATCTTATGCAGAAGAATTAGGGATTGAAGTACGTAAAGCTTCTATTTCGTCTACAAACGATATGGCTCAAGTAGCTGCTCAGCTTGCAAGTGAAGTTGATGCAATTTGGGTTGGAAACGACAACATGATTGCTAGTGCAATCGAGACGCTTATTAGCGCTACCGACCAATATAAGGTGCCTGTTTTTCCTTCAGTAGATGCTATGGTAAGCGCTGGTGGTGTGGGAACCTTAGGAGTTAACCAATACAATATCGGTTTAGATACCGCAGCCATTATTGCAGATGTTATTGAAGGCAAAGATCCAGCAGACTATCCAATTGTATTTTCGGTAAAGAGCGACTACTACATCAATAAGGCTAAGGCCCAAGAGCTTGGTATCGATATCCCACAAGAAATATTGGACAGCGCTACCGATCCGGTAGCTCAAAACTAGTAAAGCTATGTGATGAGTAGGGGGCAAGCGGATGAGTGACATGCTACTAAGCGCTGTTGCGCAAGGAATTATATGGTCCTTGATGGGTCTTGGAATATTTGTAAGTTTTAGAGTGTTACGTGAGGCCGATCTTACGGCAGAAGCATCCTTTACCTTAGGAGCAGTGAGTGGAGCTCAAGCGCTTGCCTTTGGTTTGGACCCTGCGCTGTCGGTACTTATTAGCTTTTTAGCAGGAGCAGCAGCTGGAGCGATTACCGGTATTTTAGCTACCAAGTTAAAAATCAATGTTCTTATCTCCGGTATTATTACGATGACCTCGCTGTATTCAATAAACCTTGCGATATTAGGCAAGGCCAATCTTTCTTTAAACAGCTTCACTACGTTTAGAGAAGCGCTTGCTCCTTTAGGTTTGGCTCGCAATCTTGATACGGTTATTATTGGAGCTTTAATTTGCGCAATTATCATCGTTGGACTTGTGCTTTTCTTTAAGACTGAAATGGGTCAGGCCTTAATTGCTACAGGCGACAACGTGCAGGTGGCTCGTGCACTTGGTATTCGTACTGATGAAATGAAGATGCTTGGCTTGATGCTTGCAAACGGACTCGTTGCTATGTCAGGAAACTTAGTCGCACAAGACAACGGTTATGCCGATATTGGCATGGGTGTCGGTACGGTAGTTTTAGGACTTGCAGCTGTTATTTTAGGTGAAGTTTTGATTCGTAATGTAAGTCTTCCTATGCGTCTTGTAGCAATCATTATTGGTGCAATTGTGTATAGATTGCTGCTTATGCTTGTCCTACAACTGCACTTTAATGCCAATGACTTCAAGCTTTTCAGCGGAATTATCTTAGCGCTTTGTCTTGCGATACCGATGATAGGTAAAAAACGAAATTCGCCCGATGCGCTTAATTTGGGAGGGGAGTAAGCATGGCCGCACAAAGCAAGAATGTTCAAGAAGTTTTAAAGCTTGATAAAATTGATAAGACTTTCAATCCTGGCTCTCCCGATGCCCTTCATGCGCTTGATGAATTATCGCTAAGCATTCGCGAAGGAGATTTCATTACCCTCATCGGTTCTAATGGTGCAGGTAAATCTACTATGCT
Source organism: Coriobacteriia bacterium (assembly GCA_030532415.1). Taxonomy (GTDB): domain Bacteria; phylum Actinomycetota; class Coriobacteriia; order Coriobacteriales; family JAEZZM01; genus JAUNLE01. The sequence continues at coordinate 53,448 of JAUNLE010000002.1, forward strand.
CAACGCAATAGCTGGTAGTTTTAAGCTTGATAGTGGAACTATTTATTTACGAGATAAAGACATTACTAAGTTAAGTGAAGAAGATCGAGCAGCCTTTGTTGCCCGCGTATTTCAAGATCCAAAATTAGGAACCGCGCCTCGTATGACGGTGGCTGAAAATCTAGCGCTTGCTGCTAGAAGAGGTAAGTCAAGAGGTTTGCGTCTTGCGATAAATGCTGAAGACCGAGAGGCATTTAAGGAAGTTTTAGCGCCGGTTGGTCTTGGTTTGGAAGATCGTCTTGATAGCGAAATTGGTCTACTTTCAGGTGGTCAAAGACAGGCAATTTCTTTGATTATGACCTCATTGGTAAAGCCAGATATTCTTTTACTTGACGAACATACCGCAAACTTAGATCCAAAAACCGCCAAGGTTATTTTGGAACTCACCAAAAAGATGATTGAAGATAACAAGCTTTCAGCCATCATGATTACACACAATTTAAGTGACGCGCTTGAATACGGCAATCGCATGGTCTTCTTACATAAAGGAAAAGTCTTACACGACTATTCGCAAGAAGAGAAAAAAGAGTTCAGTACTCTTGAGCTTTTCGAATTGATGGGAAAGTATCAATAAGAATGTAGTAAACAGAATATAGTAAACAAAAAAGCGGGTTACTGGTCGAAGGTCTATCCAGTAACTCGCTTTTCTCATTAAACACAGCCCATGCTTAGGGCTGGGTATTCCTATTTTTTAAGGCCCTTTACAAAACCACTAATAATAGGGATAAGGATAAGCGCAAGTATCGCTACAATGATAAGCGCTAGTACCCATGAGGGTACGGTAAGTCCAAATAGTTCCATAATTTCAAACCCTTCAAAATATCTAAAAGTACTTCTCAGTTCATATCCATATAAAGTCATGCTTACTCATATGTCTATGAAGCTTTAATGATTTAGATCTCCAATTGGTTGGTCTCCAAAGGGATTGAATATATCGTCATCCTCGTCAGTATTTTGGCCTGGTGTCCCTGGTCTTGGATCATCGGGTCGTATAGATTGCATTTGAGTATCAACACTAATTTTAATTGTAGTGCCTACCGCAGCTTCACTACCGGCATCAATTGATTGATCGATAACTCGGTTTGAAGCAGTTCCACTTACTTCTTCAATTTCAACCACGAAACCCGCAGCCGTTAAGGTTGCTTTTGCGTTTGTAGCTGAAAGTCCGATGACATTAGGGACGGTCTTCATTTCCGCTCCCGTTGATACAGTCAGGGTAACGGTGGTCCCTTTTGCGACTTTTGATCCAGCTTGTCTATCTTGAGAGATAACAACATTTTGAGGAACCGTATTTGAGCTTTGTTCAGTGAATTTTACGGCCAAGCCCAATTCTTCAAGAGCAAGCTGCGCATCATCAAATGGCTTGCCTTCAACACCTGGTATCGTGACCTCTTCTTCTCCTAATGAAAGCGAGTAGGTAA
>JAUNLE010000056.1 GCA_030532415.1 Coriobacteriia bacterium
CGTGCGCTTTTTGCAAGCGTGCCCGAGTCTAAGGTTCGCGGATATGGCCCAGGCCGTTTTTCGTTTAATGTTCCTGGCGGTCGCTGCGAGGCCTGCAAGGGTGATGGACAGATAAAAATCGAGATGCACTTTCTGCCCGATATTTACGTGCCTTGCGAGGTGTGTGGGGGAGATCGCTACAACCGTGAAACGCTGCAAATTAAGTATCGAGATAAGAATATTAGTGACATCTTGGATATGACGGTATCAGAAGCCCTCAATTTCTTCGACAACATCCCAAAGATTAAACGCAAGCTTCAAACCCTGTTTGACGTGGGACTTTCTTACTTAAGGCTTGGGCAGTCCGCTACGACACTTTCAGGAGGAGAGGCTCAGCGAGTAAAGCTTGCAAAAGAGCTCCATCGCGTGCAAACGGGAAACACCTTCTATATTTTAGACGAGCCAACGACCGGGCTTCACTTTGATGATGTGCGCCAATTAATTGATGTCTTGCAGCGTTTAGTTGATGTGGGCAATACCGTTTTGGTGATTGAACATAATTTGGATGTCATAAAAGTTGCCGACCGCATTATTGACCTTGGACCTGAGGGTGGAGAAGAGGGTGGTTATGTCGTTGTGAGCGGTACACCTGAAAAGGTGGCTCAAACGCAAGAATCGTATACCGGCAAATTTTTGGCTCCAATTTTAGCGCGAGATGCATAACAGTGCTCAAGGCGAATTGATAAGGGAGGACTTATGGCCAGGGATGCCGAGAAGGTTAAAAAAACTAATGCCATGCGCGAGTTAGAAAATCATGGTGTGTCTTATCAGGTGAAGACTTATGAGGTGGATGAAGACGATTTATCTGGGGTTCATGCTGCTGAAGTTTTAGGAGAAGACGCAAGCCAAGTGTTTAAGACGCTGGTAACTCAAAGTCCAGATAAGCAGTATGCAGTCTTTATGATTCCTGTTGATGAGGAACTGAGTTTAAAAAAAGCCGCTGCAGCAGCGAAGCACAAGTCCTTATCAATGATCCAGGTAAAGGAGCTTAAAAGCGTAACCGGTTATATACGCGGAGGTTGCAGTCCGCTTGCGATGAAAAAGTCTTTTCCTGTGTATATTGATGAGACGGCACAGCTTTTTGATACGATTGCTTGCAGCGGTGGTCAAAGGGGTGTACAGCTTATCGTAAACCCGGAAGATCTTGCACGCGTCGTGGGTGCAGAATTCGTTGATTTACTGGCGTAAAGGTACTATAAAAGGTAGGCGTGTGCACGTGATGCAAGAAGAAGAACGCGATATATCTATTGGTCGATCTGCAAGTATCATTTCGATTGCAACCATAGTATCGCGACTTACAGGATTTATTAGAACCTGGGCCCTTGCCTTCGCCCTTGGTAATACGCTTCTATCTTCTGCCTACCAAGTTGCCAATAACCTCCCAAACATGCTCTACGAAATGGTGATGGGAGGCATTTTAGTTACTGCCTTTCTGCCTGTGTATATGCAGGTCAAAAAGCGCCTTGGAAAAGAAGAGGCTAACACTTACGCCTCAAATATTTTAACGATTACCTTTATATTTTTAGGGATTATATCGATTCTTGCAACGATTTTCGCTGCTCAGATGATATACACCCAAAACTTTCTTGACTCATCGATGAGCTCGAAAACGAACGAGCTTGCTACCTTCTTCTTCAGATTTTTCGCCATTCAAATTGTTTTGTATGGAGCATCTTCTATTGTTAGTGGCATTTTAAATGCAGAACGAGATTACCTGTGGTCGTCCATTGCACCTATCTTTAATAATTTAGTGACCATCATAACGATGTTTGTCTACGTTGCGCTTAAAGCTATAAGCCAACAGCTTGCCTTAACGGCACTTGGTATTGGTACCACCCTTGGCGTATTTGCCATGTTGGCCATACAGCTACCTGCGCTTTCGAAAAATAATATTCGACTTAAGTTTTACGTAAATCTCAAAGATCCAGCTTTGAAAGATACTCTTAAACTTGGTTTGCCGGCACTTTTAGTTATGCTAGCAAGCAGCGTTGCCACCAGTGTTCAAAATGCGGTGTCGCTTGCGATTGTGCTCAGTGGTCCTTCAATTATTTATTATGCGCGCCTTTGGTATACCTTGCCCTATTCATTTTTAGCGGTGCCCATTCATACCACCTTATTTACCGAGCTATCCGAGATGTATTCTGAAGGGGATATTGTCAATTTTAAGCGGGCGCTCATTAAGGGAACACGAGAGCTCTTCTTCATGCTCATCCCGTTTTCAATCTTTTTGATTGTCTTTGCAGACCCGCTGATTACCCTTTTTCATATTGGTGCTTTTGATCAAAAATCGGTACACCAAATAGCCTTGTATCTTCAACAAATTGCGCCTGCACTTTCCCTATATGCAGTCATGATGTTTTTGAACAAGGTTTTTTCTGCAATGCACAAGATGAGCCATTTCGCGATTATTAATGTATTTGCAACCATGGTACAAATCGTTTTCTTGTTTGTTTTGTCCTTCGGTTACTTTGGACTTCCCGAACTAGGGATGTTTGGTACTGCTATTGCGCGCTGGATATTTAACTTTGTGAATGTTGTTATATGTTTTTATGTTTTGCGCAGAATGCTTGGACTTTTAGGATTAAAAAACACCCTTAAAACGATTGGAAAAGCGCTTGGCTTTGGTTTTGTTGGCGGACTTGCGGGCTGGCTTGTACTGCAAGGCTTGTATGTTTTAGTTGGCACCTTAAGCGGCTCGCCCTTGCAGGCGCTTGCCTATGTTTCTGTTGCAGGTTCAGTTTCAGTCCTCGTATCCTTTGGGGGAGCAGCCCTTTTAAAGCTCGAAGAAACGGCAGTTATGAGGAAGCTTTTGAAGAAAGTCGTGCACAAGTTTAAATAATTGTTAACTTTACTAAGATTATTCTTGACGAAGGATAAATATCATTGCATAATGTGATTATCAACTTAGGGTAGCGATCCCCCCTCAATACTTTAAGTGATAGGTAACGTGAGTATTTTTTTCTCCCACAAAGGAGCCCTAGGGCTCCTTTGTCATATCTGGCGCATGTTTCTAATGTATATTTCTGGCGTACGTTTTTAGCGCACGTTTATGCTTATGCTTAAGGTGGTATAGCTACGCGTCAATTAAAGAGTTCAGTTAAAAAACTCAGTTAAAAAGCTCATGTATAAAAACTTTTAGATAAATCCTTTTTCTAAATCTTTTGCGTAAGCGTCGTCTTCTTCGATATGCTCTCGTTTATCGCGCTTGTACACAGCAATTCTTGCAACGAAGTAGATGATGAAGATGAGCGAATAGAGCGCAATCGTAATTTGAGCCTCGCGTCCCCCCGAAAGCGCAGGCTGCATCAAGATAGCTAGCACATGAACAAAAATGAGTGCATAAAAGAGGTAGGACCACTTTTGAATGGCCTTCCATCGTTGGCGTGTCATCTTCCTTTTTATAAAATTAAACGAGGTCAACCACAGTAGTATAAGTAAGATTGTAAGAATGACGCCCGTGAAAAGCGCGAGCTTGAAGCTTATAAGTGGATTGAGCTTGTCAACAAAAATCCTCGTAAAATAATTGAAATTATAGGCGTAAACATGGGCAAAAGCTAAAATTCCTGCAATGATTGAAAGCTCCTTGCGCATAGGTTTCAACAAGCGCTTTGCTCGCGAAGGCTTGGTGAAAAGGCCCGCGTACATGACAACAAAAAATATCCCCATAGCAATAGTGGCGCGGCGCATTGGTGTCATAAAAAACACGTTAACTGCCTTTGGTAAATAGAAGAGTTGACCTAAAACGAACGCAACAAACATTGCACAAGCTAGGCCATAAAACACATAGGGATGTTGCTTTATCTGCTTGTGAAGCAGCACAATGACAAGAATTGTCAAAGCGATTACAATGAGAGTATTCATGTTGTCCCCCCTGCTGTAGACATTTTACTCAGATAACTATATTATATACACATAATATTCATTAAATGAATTCAATTAGTTCGTTTGATGAATGCTTCATCTCTACAAAAGGGGGGACGGATGAAGAAATATGGAATGCTACTAGATCTGAATCGCTGTGTCGGGTGCGGTGCGTGTCAAGTATCGTGCAAATTGTTCAACAATCAAAAAGACGACATTTCGTGGATTCATATCGAGCGCTTGGAGTGGGAACCAGGCGATGCAAACAAAATTATCAATCGGGGATATCTGCCACATGCATGTATGCAGTGCGAAGAACCACCATGCGTACCAGTATGTCCTACTGGCGCTACCTATCGAAGGGAAGAAGACGGAATTACCATTGTCGAATACGAGAAGTGTATTTCTTGCGGTGCTTGTGTTATTGCCTGCCCTTATGGTGCTCGTGCAATCTCTAACCAAGATGAATTCTACTTTGATTCGACAGAACCAGCTCCTTATGAGGAGTATGGAATTATCCATAGTCATGTAGCTGAAAAGTGTGAATTCTGCTACCAAAGACTGGAAGATCAATTAGAACCAGCCTGTGTTATTAACTGTCCAATCCATGCACGCTATTTTGGTGACATGGATGATCCTGAAAGTCCAATTAGCAAGCGAATGGCCGAGCGCAAGGATAAAGTTGTTCGCATTGACGAGACTCGCTTTTACTACGAATCACCTGAGGGAATGCCACAAGAGTTCTTACCAACTGCTGGTGTATATTCTCGAAATCCAGGTCTTAACCAATCTTCAGACACTTCACAAGAAGCTCCAAAACCACAAAGTGCTACAGCAAAACAAGATGAAACTAAAACTGGTGTAGATCCTGCTGTTGCAGTGGGTGCTGCTGCTGTGGGTGCAGCTGGAATTGGTGCAGCTGTGTATGCATCAGTAAAGTCGAAGGCTAAGAAGTCTTCTGATGAAGAAAAGGAAGACCAAAATGATAAATAAGAATATTGACCGTAGAAGCCTTCTTAAAGGGGCTGCTGCGCTTGGTGTGACTGCAAGTATTTCTCAAGGTGGCATTGACTTTGCATATGCAGAAGGTACGATTGACACTTCAAAGCCAGTTGAGAAGCGCTACAGTATTTGTGATATGTGCAACCAAGTTCCCAGATGCGGTATGGTTGCGTATGTTCAGGATGAAAAAATTGTTCGTGTTGAATCGCGTGAGGATCACCCAGTAGATCCACTGTGCGCAAAGGGTATGGCTACGATTCAAGAGATGTATGACCCACATCGTCTTATGTATCCAATGGTAAGGACCAATCCAAAGGGTGAGCCTTCAGAATGGAAGCAAATTAGCTGGGACGAAGCCTACGATACGATCGTTGAAAAATTCAACGAAACGAAAGAAAAATATGGTCCCGATTCAGTACTTTTCTACTGCGGAGATCCAAAAGAGCCACGCCCAGCACTGCAAAGACTTGCAACCTTGTTTGGAAGTTCAAGCTACGGTCTGGAAAGTTCACTGTGCGCAACTGCTTCTCAGATGGCAAACCAGCTGGTAAACGGTAAGCGTCAGGGCTGGTTTGGTGTTGACCCAAGTAAGGATACTAAGTCGGTTATCATCTGGTCGCTCAACGCTGCATGGTCTCAGCCAAATCGCCACAAGAAGTTGATGGAAGCAAAAGAGCGCGGCGTAAAGTTCCTCGTGGTAGACCCTCGTGTAACTCCAACGGCTACCGGTCTTGCCGATGTGTTCTTACAACCTCGTCCAGGTTCCGACGCTGCTTTGGCACTTGGTTTTATGAACTTGTTAATTGAAAAGAACTATGTGGACATGGATTTTGTTAACAAGTGGACCTTAGGTTTTGAAGAGCTCAAAGCGCTTGCAGCCGAATTTACTCCTGAAAAAGTTGAAGAGCTTACCTGGGTACCAGCTGAAAAGCTTATTGAAGCCGTTGAGCTTATAGGTCCAAATATGCCTTGTACGCTTGTGTCATCTTCAGCAGGACTTACCCACTGCACCAATGTTGGTAATGCGCAGCGAGCTGTTATGATGCTACCTGCACTGCTTGGCCAAATTGATGTAGCTGGCGGCTACAAGTTCCCTTATCCTGCCTATGCCTTTGACCCTTATGGTGCAACACCTCAATTTAAGGCGAAGGCTTTGTATAAGGAGAAAGATCTTGCAAGCCATCGAGTTGACAAAGAAGACTTCCCAGTATGGGCGCTTCTGACCGACCACATTCAAACAGCAAAACTTCCTGAATACATTAACGATGGCAAGATTAAAGCTGCAATGCTCATGGCTTTCAACTCCATGATTTGGCCTTCAACCCACGTTTATCAAGAAGCAATCCAAAAGCTCGACTTCTCGTTTGCAGTTGACTATTACTATCGTCCATGGTCGCATGACTATGTAGACATGATTCTACCTGCAGCTATGTGTATGGAGCGCCAAGCACCAATGACGGTGTATGGTAACAAGATCTTCTACCGCGAAGTGTGCATGCCTCCTGCAGGAGAAGCTCGTGAGGACTGGCAGATTTGTCTTGAGCTTGGAAGCAGGCTTGGTTTTGAGGAAGAGTGCTTTGGCGGCGACGTTACGAAGGCGCTTGAGTACTGCCTGGAGACTTCAGGATACGGCATTACCTTAGATGAACTGAAGGCGCATCCAGAAGGTATGGAGCTTCCTACCGAGAAGAATATCGATAAGAAATACGAGCTTGGAAAACTTCGCTTGGATGGGCAGCCTGGTTTTGAGACTCCAAGCGGCAAGATTGAATTTGCCTCTGAAATCTTAAAAGAAAACGGGTACGAGCCACTTCCTAAGCACGTGGAACCTGTTCACTCACCTTATAACGAGATTGAAGAGGATAGAAAGTATCCGCTCGTCTTGTGCACAGGTGGTCGCCTGCCTTACTACACCCACTCTAAGCTGCGCGAAATTCCATGGCTCAACCAATTCATGCCCGAGCCTGTGGTGCGTATGCACAAAGATGCTGCCGAAGCTCGCGGTATTAAAGAGGGCGATAAGGTTAAGGTATTCAACCAGTTCGGTGAAGTTGAAATGGTGGCAGAAATTACCAACATAGTAACTCCTGGTATGGTTGATATTTTCCATGGTTGGCATCAGGCAAATATTAACGAGCTGGTAAGTAGAGATTTTGATCCAGTTACCGGCTATCCAGGATTTAGATCGTCTTTATGTGAGATAGAGCTACTGTAAGTAGTGCGCAGACCATAATATATGTAAGCTGCAAGTACGAGGCTGTCGGTGAAAACTGGCAGCCTCGTTGCCATTAAGCTGTAAATCATGACCTTAGGCCATTACTAGAGACTATTTATATAAAAAGGAGTAGAATAAAACGAGCTGAATTGAAAGGGGTAAGTTGTAATGGAGTGTAGAAAGACATTCAGTGCGGTAATGCCGATTTTGGCAATGGTTCTTGCACTGGTATTTGGCGTGCTACCTATGATGGCACAGACCGCCCTCGCTTCTGAGAATGGGGGGGCGTTGAGATTAATGAAGCAAACTTTCCGGATGATCATTTCATAGAGTATGTAAAAACTTTCGACACGAATACTGACGGGGCGCTCTCTCAAGAGGAGAGAGATGCAGTAGAAGTTATTTATGTTTTAGGTAGCGAAATTGCTGACCTCACGGGAGTGGAGCATTTTACTAATCTTAAGGATCTTGATTGTAGGGAAAACTTACTAACCAAGTTAGATGTAAGCAATAACACGTTACTGAAAGACTTGCATTGCTCCGACAATCAGTTAACCAGTTTAGACATCAGCCAAAATACAAAATTATTTGCATTTGATTGTGCAGACAACCAGTTGAAAAAGCTAGATGTCAGCAATAATAAGCTCTTGGAATTTTTGTATTGCAGTTCCAATAAGTTGACTGAGTTAGACATCAGTCAAAACACATATTTGTATGAATTAGATTGCTCCAACAATCAATTAACCAGTTTAGACGTCAGCAATAATAAGTTCTTGGAATTTTTGTATTGCAACAACAATAAGTTGACTGAGTTAGACATCAGTAAGAACGAATATTTGTTTGAATTAGATTGCTCCAACAATCAATTAACCAGTTTAGACGTCAGCAATAATCCGGAGCTTACTAATCTTAATGCAGGCTATCACGACGAAGATGAGTCACAAGATAGCTCACAAAAGTATTCTATCGAAGTTGATAAGAATACTCTTAAATTCGACCTCTCTTCTTTACCTGGCAATTTTAATTTTTCTAATGCAGTTGACTGGAGTACGGATAATGTATCTGCGTCCGATAACACCTTAACTTTTGATGCAGCTACGCCTACTACTGTGACATACACATACAAAGCTGATAAAGATAGAGAATCCTTTGATTTTAGTGTAAAACTGAATGCAACTTTCGTAGATAAAGGAACGGGAAGCTCTAGCCCAAGTGACATCCACATCCTTACCTTTAACTTCCCAGGGTATGAACTTGTTATAAATGGCATTACTTATAAAGACCAAGCAAAAATTCCTGTAAAAGATGGTGTGAAAGTCAGAATGCCTGAAGGTCCTAAGCGTCCTGGTTATGAATTTGCTTACTGGGAAGGTTCTAAATACTACGCTGGACAAGAGTATGAATTTACTTCAGATCACACCCTAACTGCAGTCTGGAAAGCGATAGACCGCTATGCTCGAGACGACTTCTATTCAGAAGGTGCACAACAACAAGTAGTGAAGGCTA
>JAUNLE010000057.1:0-1718 GCA_030532415.1 Coriobacteriia bacterium
TGGCGTTCCGTACCAATAACGACAAGACCTCCCGCGGCTAAAACAGATTCTTTTTCCTTGGAAGTAAGCGCCTTAGTATGTGCAAGAGCGTCTTCTCTTTGCGCTTCACTTGCCTCTTCAGGATCAATATCATGAAGCTTCAGGTACTCATCGACCATGGCTTCAGGATTTCCACCAAGCAAAATATCCGTACCACGACCCGCCATGTTAGTAGCAATCGTCACGGCGCCAGCACGTCCAGCCTGCGCAACGATAGACGCTTCTCGTTCATGCTGCTTTGCATTTAAAATCTCGTGCTTTATTCCACGTTTACTTAAGATGCGAGAGAGTCGTTCTGATGATTCAATTGACACGGTACCAACCAAGACTGGCTGTCCGGCCTTGTGGCGTTTCGTAATTTCATCTGCAACCGCATTAAACTTAGCATCAACAGTTCTGTACACTAAGTCGTCTTCGTCAATACGTTGAATTGGCTTGTTGGTAGGAATTGGCTGAACTTTAAGGTTATAAATTTGTCTAAACTCGCTGTCTTCGGTTAGCGCGGTACCCGTCATACCAGAAAGCTTGCTATACAATCTGAAGTAGTTTTGAAGTGTAATAGTTGCAAGCGTTTGATTCTCTGAACGAACCAATACGCCTTCTTTTGCCTCGAGCGCCTGGTGAAGACCGTCTGAATAACGGCGACCTTCCATAATGCGTCCCGTAAACTCATCAACAATCTTAACTTCGCCATCCATGACAACATAGTTAACGTCAAGGTGGAACATATATTCAGCCTTTAGGGCCTGTTGTAAGTGGTTGACAAGCTGTCCGGAAAGGTCGGCATAAATATTTTCAACGCCAAGACGTCGCTCAATTTTTGAAAGACCTTCTTCTGTTGCAACAATCGTATGCTTTGCCTCATCCATATCGAAATCTTCTTTTTCTTTAAGATTTCTGACTGCTTCAGCAAATTTCGAATAGGTCTCAGAAGAACGAGCGCCCGCACCAGAAATAATAAGCGGGGTACGAGCTTCATCAATTAAAATGGAGTCGACCTCGTCGACAATCGCAAAGTAGTGACCGCGCTGCACGCGATCTTCTGCACGCGTTACCATGTTGTCTCGTAAGTAATCAAAGCCAAATTCTGAGTTTGTACCATAGGTAACATCGGCTAGGTAATTTGGTTTTTTCTCACTCGTTAACATATCGTTTTGAAGCAAGCCGACCTTCATACCAAGCTTTTCATACAGGCGACCCATCCATTCGGAGTCGCGTTTTGCAAGGTAGTCATTTACGGTAACAATGTGTACGCCCTTACCTGCAAGCGCATTTAAATAACCAGCCAAGGTTGAAACAAGCGTTTTACCTTCACCAGTTCTCATCTCGGCAATCATACCCTCATGAAGCGCCATACCACCGATAAGCTGAACATCAAAGTGTCTCATCCCATGAACGCGAATAGAGGTTTCACGCATGGTAGCAAATGCCTCAAAAAGCAGGTCGTCAAGGGTTTCACCATTTTCCAAGCGTTCTTTGAAGCGAGCAGTTTGAGAAAAAAGCTCTTCATCACTCATCTTGCTATAGCGCGGCTCAATTTCATTAATTCGTTTTACCTTTTGCTCAAAACGTTTTAAGTCTTTATCTGAACCAAGTGAGAGCAGTTTAGAAAATAGATTTGCCATAATTTCCTTCTTATTGCGAGACTTAGGCGTCCCTTGCCATAAAACATACATTGA
>JAUNLE010000057.1:1728-6616 GCA_030532415.1 Coriobacteriia bacterium
TAGCATGAAGACAAGACTTTAGACACATCTTAGTCATCCTGCCTATGCACAAACTTCATGTCAAACGAAGGCGGAAGGAAGGTTGAATTCCCCTTCATCTGTCTGCGGTTCTTGCACGATTTCGTAGTAGAGGTTTTGAAACTCTTTTGAAGGTTCCATACCGTATGATTTACTAATGAACTTATGAAACTTAAGGTAGGCCTCCAAGGCCTCACTGCGCTGATTATTTAAGACAAAAGCGCGAATCATAAGCATACAAACATCTTCTCGCTCATCATTAATGCGATAGGCGGCTTGTGAAAAATAAAGAGCTGAAGCTTTATCTCCTTGCTGCATTGAAATATTACCAGCAAGCACCATACAATCGAGGTATTCTTCTCTAAACTTTCTTCTCGCGGCTGCAAAGGTGTTATGTGGATCATATTTAACGAGCATTAGATCGCCTACATAAAGCTCCTCAATATGTTTAGCTATTTGAAGCTTTTGTTCAGGGGATATTTTATTTCCTTCAGTCTTTAAATTTCTCGTAAGCGTCAGGAAATTCGACAAATCGCAGTCTACATACTGTGTATTTAAACGCACCGAATCATGCCCGGTAATTAAATATTCAGGCGTATTTTTATCCTGCAAAAACATTGTGCGAACAGTTGAAAGGGTGGTATAGAGGTTGTTTCGTGCTGACATTAATGGTAGATGGCCCCAAAATTCGTTAATGATATATTGGCGCGATAATTCACGGTTATAATTAAGGCACAAAAGCGCAATAAGCTGCAAAGACTTACACTTACCCCACGAGTTTTCCGAGAGCGCACGCCCTCCCTTCTCCATACTAAAACCGCCCAGTAGTTTAATGCTAATAACTTGATCTTTTTGCCTTGGAGAAGCGTGATGATCAGGAGTTATGGTCAAGGACTTTGACTGCCTTGTGCCTTGAGCGCCCGTGAAAGCAGAGGCTTCAAAGGAGGCATGTTCATCATGACTTGCACAAGTGCAATATGTTTGCACATATGCTGTAAGTTCATGCACGTGTTCACAAACAAGCCGCATAAAGAATTCATGTGCTGGCATTTGCAAGATGTGATCATGACTCGTAATAATAGAACTCGCGCTCTTAGTATCATCAAGGATTGCTGCACTATAAAGTGCTTGCAGTATGTCGAACAACCCTAGTTCCTCGGTATTTTTAGAATCTAGGAAATCTTGCAAAAAGACTTCTTGCTGCTGTTTCGTCAGCTGTTTTATCTCAAAGACTTGAAGAATAAATTGAGCTTGTTGTTCTAAAAACTCATATGCATGAAGCTCGCAAAAATCGATGATTTGCTGTGCCCTTATCTGAGCCCGAAGTAGTTGCTTGTTCTTTATATCTACAAACGCTGCGAATAAGAGCCAGAATTTACCAAGCGTGTAGTCGCGTCGAGCCAAACTTGAACTGCCTGCTCGTTCAAAAACGGTATCGACATTTAATTCAGCATCATGATTTTTAGCTAAAGCTTCAATCGCTCGTATATAAGAGAGGAATTCAAAATATCCGCGCAAGTCAAAAAACGCAGACGCCATTGTTAATAATTTTTGTGCTTCGAAATCATGCAAGAGGAGTGTTTTTATGACAAATATGTCCATGAGCAAAAATGCCTCAAATATATGCTTCGGACTTTGACTTTTATCTATGTGATCGACCAAAGCGAGTGCTTCTACGTGCCTATTTTGAAGTATGTATCTTAAAAGCTTCGTGTGAAGCGCTAAGTCTTTTGCATGACTAACCTCCTTCAAACTAAAGCCATCTCCTAATTTATTCTCAAGATAGCTCTTCAAACGGCTTAATAGTTCAAGATATTCGTGCGCATTCATAAACTCAAAATGCTTAATAAGGGCAAGGTAGCAGCTAAGAACATCAAGGTTATCAATAAGCGCAAAGTCGACCTGCTTTAAAATTCGCTCGGCATTTCTTTTATCGCGAATAAGTAGGTAATGAATGCCTAAGCTGGCAAGCTGCTCATGATTAATCTTGTTTTTGCTTATCAGGAGTGAAATTTGTTTGACTGCTTTTTTAGATGAACTAAGCACGAAGCTAAGCGGGTTAGTTTCAAAGATTGCATAGCTCATCTCTGCTTCATCCACCTTATTTAAAAAGCTAAAAACCTCATCGTAGCGCCCCTCATTAAAAGCCTGTTTCAATCCTGCAATAAAATCCTCACGCTTAATTAAATCAAGGGACATAAAGTCATACAGCGATTTCATGTCAAGAGGCAAAGCTTCAAATGACTGAGTAGCAAAATTAACATTCACAAAGGGATAGTTTTCGCTAAGATAATTCACTATTTCATAGTTACAAAACTTTAAAGAAGAGGCCTTCGAAACGATAAGCGCTTGGCTCAGCGCCGATTTCACCTCTTCAATCATAGCCTCTTCAAAAACGGAGCGCATTAGGCGAACAAGCGTGTGTTTAAAATATTTATCTTCTTCGAAAGTCTTGGCTTGAACGCATGAAGCTGCCGCAAGTAAAGCCGGCACACCAAAGGTCTGAGCTAATATATCTTGCTTAGAGCTAAGTTCATAGTGATTGAGAAATAGAGGGAGTTCATCTTCTGAAACCGTGAGCATTTGTGCATGGATAAAAAAGATATGTTTGAAATCTGCAAACATATAGGTTTGAGAAGGTTTAATCGCAAATAACAGTGGGGTATCTAAACTAATTATTTTACGTATAAGGACACTAAAATCTTCAAGATTTTTCTCTTCTATAGAACTAATTCCGTCTATTACAACAATACACTTGCTCCCCTTTTCAAGCTCTTTTATCAATTGCTCGAATTCCTGGGCAAGCTGATTAAAGCTCATGTGCTCACGTTCTAAATAGATTAATTTTCTTTGGGGATTGTCCTTTAGATATTGTTGAGAAAAATCAGAGAGAAGATAGCTCTTTCCGAATCCGCTGGGGGCGCTAATCACAGCCATTGAGTCGACTTGCAAAAGATGGTTGAGACGCTTGATAAGTGATGGTCTCGTTACTAGATTACGCTTGCTTTTTAATCCTTGTACAGACATACTTATCCTATTTCTATTTTTATATCTTATATGTAAGCAATAGGATACCTAAGATATTTTTAATTTCTATAGGTAATTGCACGTTTTTGTTATATTTTTCTCATTTATTGTTTTTAGTTTTCTTTTATATTTTGTTGATATTAGATTAAGTCTACTAAAAGAGCAGCATAGGATAGGTGAAAATGGAAACAAAACTCAATTTAATCTTGAAAATCAAAATTTAAGGTTTTATTGCGAATTATCTACAGAAATATAACTACATAGCTAAGTCGTAATTGCAACACTAATACTTAACAGTTTAACGATGTAATTCACATATTATTGTTCACGCTATATACACAAAGAAGCTTGCTAGAAAGAACAAACCCTCCCAGCTTATTTACCAGGAGGGTTTGCATGAATACTAAGAAGTTTTATATTGACGAGCTCTTAGTTATTTCTTCTAAGTCTTAGTGCACCTGCTGATAGGAGTACGAGACCAAAAGCTCCAACATATAGTGGAAGATTTAAGGTATCTCCCGTTTTAGGAAGTGCTGTGCCTTTGTACTTGCTTAGAACTTGTTTATTAGCTAATTGAGCAGCATTTGCGCTTGGTTTTTCATTATAGTAATCATCGCGTGCATACTTGTCATTGATGTTGCGGTCGATATGAGTTTTGTTATCTGGCGCTACAGTTTCATTGTTGTCAGGCTTTGGACTTGGATCTTTCTTACCCCACTCAGCTGTAAAGGTATGACCTTCCGCAGGAACTGTATAGGAATCTCCTGGTTGGTATTCACTTCCCCTCCAATAGAGGAAGGTGTAGCCTTCACGAACTGGAGCGGCTGGTAATATAAAGTCAGAACCAACAGCTACTATAGAAGTTTTTATATCTGTCGTACCATCAGCCCATGTACCACCATTAGGGTCAACACTGACTTTGGTCTTGGCTTGTCCTGGTTCAGTTTTGGTGCCTCTGAGGATAATCTCGTCCACTGGATCTACAGTCTCAGTTGTGATCTCAATCTCTTTCAAAACTTCCGCTCTGCCTTGAGCGTCATAAATGACATATTGTTTTTGAACTTGTTGTTTTGATCCATCCTTACCCTCTTGTTTTACCTTTTCTTGGCCTACAGGTAGCGTTGGATCATTTTCATAAACAGTCTTGAATTTAATTACTTCTGGATCACCAAGTGGCTCTGTTCTTTCTTTAATATTTGATTTAAGAACAAGATTCCAGCCATCTAAGTCATTTCCTGACATGTCAAGGCTATAACGCTTGTTTAGTTCGACTGCATTGCCGCCAGTGAATTGAGAAATTAAATGAAAAATTTGATAACGACCAGATACATAGCTGAATATATCCAGACCGTTTCCGTAAAGAGCCTTATTAAATGATTCATCTTGTATAGAATTTGTGCCTCTATATAAATCGTCCCATATGTCCATCGGACCTTCAGAGAAATCCATGTAATAGCTTATTTCATGACCTTTATTTTTAAATGGATGCTCTTCATTTTCTCCATTTTTATCAGTTCTTTTAACTGTAAAATTGATAAGAAAGCTATTCCTATCTTCATCTAGAATGATTGCATTTTCCTCAATAGAAGCATTGACTTGCGTGTTCATGTTCTGAGAAACGTAATACGTGAAATCGTCACCTGACTTTCCGCCGGTAACTGCATAGATTTTATTTTTCCAATTTATGGGGACTTCGAACCAATCTAATTTGTTATCAGTATAGACATTTCCATCAAGATCCTTAAGCTCACTGATGTCAACGGTGATAACATCATCTACACCTATTTGCCCATTATAAACATAAGTCTTGTTTGCATAACCCTTTGATTCATATTCGCCTGTA
>JAUNLE010000057.1:6647-8534 GCA_030532415.1 Coriobacteriia bacterium
TTTTCCATAATCATCCGGATTATAAAATCCCTTTTTATTTTCATTATTATAATGCCACAGTATATTAATGTCCTGGGTTTTTACTTCAGGATCAGGCTCTGTGCCCCCCCCAGTAGCGAAAGCAGGGGTTGCAGCAAGCATTAAGCCAAACGCCATGAAGAGCATAAGAATAAAACTTAGTGTGCTCTTGCGCAAGCTATCCAATACAATCACTTCCTTCGTAGTGTAGTTAAATCTGTATTTAAGAAAGCAAGAAGTATGAGGCTTATCCGGCAGCACCATAAAGCTTGCTCGTATGGGGCATATTTTACTTCAATAGATCATATAGTTGCAAGTTTGAGCAATTTAGTTTGTGTACGAAAAATGGGGGTAAGTGGTCAAAACGTCTACTAGAACAACAATTTTCTCTTAAGTCCTCTGTTTTAAAGTAGATGGCAACAAGAAAACCCTTCCCTGAAGCCTAGCTCAAAGAAGGGTCTTAAAATTTAATTACTGATAAATACTTTATTCAGCTATTTGCTTATATGGTCCATGCAGGAGCGATACTGGCTTGTATACACCATTTTCATTGTAAAAATCATCACGAGCGTAACGGAGGTCTAAAGCTTTTCTTTTAAAGACTGGCTTGGCAACAAACACTGCATCTTGCACCACCAGAGCAGGGGCTGACTCTGGTGCATTTTTTGCAACTATAGCTAATGTCCAGCCGTTGATGTCATCTCCCTCTAATCGTATCTCATAATTATCTTCAAAATATTTCTGTGCATCTGAATCATTTGATCTAAATTGAACTTGTAGCCCTAATTCGTTTAAACGAGTTCCATCTACATTAAATAGGTTAAGATCTTGCAATACTGCAGTAGTGAAATAGTTATTCGTACTGTCTACAGGGGGAATTACTAATTCAAAAACTTGATCAAATGAATCTTCTTGATGTATATTACGACCAACAAGGTTAAAAATTCTTCCTTCAGGTCCTAGCTTAGCGGTAAATTTTTCCAGTGGAACACAAGCTTCAATTACCCTTTCAGATATACCAGATATAAGTGGAACTTTAAATTTGCCAGTATCGTCACGCGTTGCAGGGTTAAAGATAAGGTCTACTGAATCCAAGTATTCTTCATCCCTAAGCTTTTCATCATACGAAGCGTTAATATTGGTGTTCATTACTTGATTGATTTGATAGTGTGGTCTATTTTGTGGTACTAAATCATACGGAAGATAAGCACCCGTTTGACTAAGTACTTCAATGCTGACACCTACAATTGAATCAAACTGGATTGGATCGCCACCATCTCTTGGTATTAGTTCAGAGAAGTTAAACGATTGTTCAAAACGATTACCAACAACACCGTCCAGTAAGGCAAAATTTACTGGTTTACCAGCAATATACTCCTTGCCTTTCTGAACGTGGAATATAAGATCATACTTAACTGGATTTTCCTTTGTGCTTGCATCATAGTATCCAGTCTCTCTATTAGGATTGCTAGGATCCGCCAAATTCCAGTCAATTATGACCTTGTATGAATTTTGATTCGCTGGCTCGCCATCTATTTCCGAAGCATATGCAGGACTTGCAATAAAGAACATTGCAAGAGCCAACATAAGCATAGATACCAGTGCTACAAAACTCTTGTGCACCTGATTCATGATTGCCCACTCCCTCTTATCTCTCTCATCTCTCTCCCGCAAGTAACTTAAGCACAAGACTTTCTAGAAAAATATAATACTTAAGCTACTTATACAAAATGTTAACATAATAAGAGGAGTAGTTTTAATCTATATCTGTGTGAGTAAGATTGCTTAGGTGGGTGGCTTAAAAATTAAAGCACAATAAAAAAATGAGCCCTTTGAAGTACTCAGCAATGTCCTAGTCTCCCACGTTCT
>JAUNLE010000058.1 GCA_030532415.1 Coriobacteriia bacterium
ACTTATTCAGTCTATTCCAGTTCCAGTTATGGGTGGAGTTTCTGTCCTGTTATTTGGATTAATTGCAGCAAATGGTCTTAGAATGTATGTAACCAACGACATCGATTTTTCTGAAAACAGAAACCTTATGATTGCAGCTACCGTGTTAATCGTAGGTATTGGAATGGAAACTACTGGCACTGCCATTCCATTGGGTCCAAATTATGTGCTTCCTGGCATGGCTACCGCAGCCCTTTTAGGTGTTTTGTTAAACGGAATTCTTCCAAAACCAGGTAATAAATCCTTACTACCTGACCCTGACACAAATCAAGATATTGAGCTCTTAGACGAGCAGGGCATATCCATACACTAATTTGCAAGTTTAACTTAGCTCTATAAAAGGTATAAAGAGTAGGAATGTTTTGAAAACAAATGATATGCCATAGCTTGGAGTATTTACATGAACAATGAGGTAATAAGTAACGAATTGTACGATATCGTTATTATAGGAGGCGGAGCAGCTGGTTTATCTGCAGCTTTGTATGCTGCCCGCGACAAATCAAACGTTCTTTTAATTGAAAAAGGATTTTTTGGTGGTCAAATATCTATTACTAGTGAAGTTGAAAACTATCCTGGAGTCTTTGAGACCTCGGGTGCTGGTTTAATTGACACCATGCGTAAACAGGCTGAAAAATTCGGAGCTAAGTTTACGGTTGCAGAAGTACTTAAAATAGAAGCAGATCCAGATGAAATTGTAAGAATCGTTCACACGAACAAGGGCGCAATCAAAGCACTATCAGTCATCGTTGCAAGTGGAGCAAATCCACGTAGTGCTGGTTTTGAAAATGAAGAACAATTCAAAGGCCGTGGCATTAGTTTTTGTGCAACCTGTGACGGTATGTTTTACCAAGATAAAGAAGTATATGTTATTGGCGGCGGCATAGCTGCGAGCGAGGAAGCTCAATTCCTTACCAAGTATGCTAAGAAGGTTACGATGATTGTTAGACGTGGTGAACTTTCTGCACCGCTCACAATTGCTAACGAAACCGTCTCCAATGAAAAGATTGAAATTAAATTTAATACTAAACTTGTTAAAGTTGAAGGCGAAATTCTTCCTGAAAAATTCTACTTTGAGAATACTGAAACTCACGATAGCTATGTTGAAGAACATGAAGCTGGAAGTGTTGGAATTTTCGTCTTTGTTGGTTATACACCTGAGTCTGATATTGTGAAGGACTTAGTTGAAGTAGATAAATACGGTGGAGTTATCACAAACGAAGAAATGGAAACAAAGATCAAAGGTCTGTATGTTGCAGGAGACGTTCGTCAGAAGAGCTTAAGACAGCTCGTGACTGCTGCAAGCGACGGAGCAATTGCTGCAACAAATGCCGGTAAATATACCAATGCACTCAAACGTGAATTCAGTGATAAGTTCATCGAACTTATGCGCGAAACTTATGGCGCATATGCAGAGTAAAAATTCAGGTATAAATACCCGAAAACTATTTTAACGTGGCTTAAAATGGCTTAGAATCGCCCAAGATTTTAGGCCATTTTTTCTTATTCAGAAGCTAGCTTAGCTGTTCTCGTTACACTGCTCTTTAGATGTACAAATACGTGATAATATATCTTATGTAAAGTTAGCTTTTCAGGAAGCATATCTCTTTCAAGCTCATCGCGCCCCTTCTTTTCTAGGGTGCTTATGCATGCAAGAAATTTTAAATCTTTAGCAGATTTAGATCTTTAGTAGCTTCGTAGATATTCAACTCGTTTAGACTTGCCTTGGGTACGCTTCAATGAACCAGGTTCTACAAGAAGTACCTTAATGCGTATGTGAAGTGTCTTATGTAAATCTTCTTCTAAGTCTCGTCTAAATTGCTCCATGCGAGCCATTGAGTCCTCAAAATTATGAGGATTGATTTCAAGATGAAGCTCGGTGTAGTCCATTCCCTTTTCACGACGTACCACAATTTTCCATTGTGGAGAGGCTGCTTCATACTTCGCTAAGACGCTTTCAAACTGACTTGGAAAAATATTAACTCCTCGAATAACCAACATATCATCAGTTCGATGTTGCACTTGCTCCATACGTATACTCGTTCTACCGCACGCACAAGCATCGTAATGAAGTCTGGTAATGTCATGCGTTCTAAATCTGAGTACTGGAAAGGCCTCTTTTGCCAAGGTAGTAATTACGAGTTCGCCTTCTTCTCCTGGTTCTAAGACCTCTTCAGTTTCTGGATCTATAATTTCAACGTAGAAATAGTCTTCGTTGATGTGCATTAAGGTGCCATCTTCAAGACATTCTCCCGAAACCCCAGGCCCCATAACCTCTGTGAGCCCATAATTCGAGGTAGCAACTATTCCCAGTTTATCTTCTACCTCACGCTTTAAAGCCTCGCTCAGCTTTTCCCCACCAAAGAGGCCCACACGCAAGTTTACCTGGTCTTTTACTCCCAGCTCGTCCATCTTTTCTGCAAGATATAAGGCGTATGAAGGTGTAGAAATTAATACGGTGGTTCCATAATCGATCATCATTTGAATGTGCTGCTCGGTGTTTCCTGCACCAGCAGGTATTACCATGGCTCCTATATTTTCAAGCCCATAGTGTAGTCCCCAGCCGCCTGTGAACATACCATACAAAAACGCCATTTGTGCGCGGTCTTGTTTGTCAACACCTGCGGCACTTGCAATTCTTGAAATACATTCGGTCCAATTATCCAAATCGTGCTGGGTATATCCAACTACGATTGGTTTTCCTGTTGTGCCACTTGAGGCATGAAGCCTTACGATCTCGTCTATATCGACTGCAAACATTCCATACGGAAAGGTGTCTCGAAGTGCTGTTTTATCGGTAAATGGTATCTTTTGTATATCTTTTAAGCTTTTGATGTCAGAAGGCTTAAGCCCAATCGCATCGAATTTGTCTTTATACCAACTAACCTTGGTATAGCAGCGCTCAACCGTCTCTTGTACCCTCTTGAGCTGCAAAGCTTCTATTTCGTCGCGCGATGCGCATTCAATATCTGGATTCCAAATAGTCATAATTAATCTGCCTGATGATTAGAAAACTCATCGAGTTCTTCTTGATTTACCAGCTTAATACCACGTGCAAGCATTAAGTCTTGCGCCTCTTCAATATTGTCCACTCTAATAATGACGTAGGTCGAAGAAAGTGAATAACTATAGATCATGTTAATTTCTTCTTCGGCTAGTATTCTTATAAAATTATGAAGATCACCCGCACGTCCGCCCAATTTAGCAACCAAAACCTCGTTTACCTGGGCTGTTATGCCCGCCTCATTTAAAACGCGTAAAGCTTTTTGAGGAGTCTCGGTCACAATTCGTAAAATACCATAGTCAAGGGTATCTGAAATCATATAACCCAAGACGTTGATATTGGCATCATTTAATCGAGAAAAAATGGCGTTAGCTCTCCCCGCCTTATTCTCTATAAAAATACTCAGCTGTTCTACCCTACTCATTTCAGTTTCTCCTCAAAACTTTAAAATATTAGCGCAGTGCTGCTTCTTTTCCTAAAGCAAAAGCCTGTAAGTTTGCTTCGATAGACTTTTCAGGTACTTTTCTCTTAATCTCTTCAATCCATAGCTGCTCATCGAAATCCATAGCAGTCGAAAAAGCGCCGATAAGCGCTACATTACAGGTTTTAGGATTTCCTGCAAGTTGAGCAAGCATTGAAGCATCGATTATCTTAGCCCCTAATTCCTTGAGCTGCTTTCGAGGTTTTTTTGGCATTTCTTCATTACCGATAAGCACCGGAAGCGGTTCGATAGATTCGTCATTGACGAATAAAACGCCGTCTTTTTTGAGATATTTAAGATTTCTAAATGCCTCGGTTGTTTCAAAGGCAAGCAAAATATCGGCACTTGCCTCATCGATTACCATACTTGAAACCTTTGGTCCGAAACGCACGTTTGTAAGCACAGCACCGCCGCGTTGCGCCATGCCATGAACAGCAGTTTGTTTTACGTCCAAACCTGAATTCAAGGCAACACCAGCAAGAATTTCGGCAGCTAAAATGGTGCCCTGACCACCAACACCACATAAGACTACTGAAGTAGTATGTTCATCCATTATCTAGAGCTCCCCTCTTACTGCTTTGATTGCTCCAAAAGAACAGATTTGCTCGCAATGGGTGCAGCCCATACATTGCGTCTCATCGATGAAGGCATAGCCATCGAAACTACGCCCAATAGCAGGACAGCCCAGCGTAGAGCATATACCGCACTTCGTGCACAACTCTTGTATTACCTCGCGCTGCACACCTTTCACCTTATACTCAACAACACAGGGGCCTTTTACGATCGTGACACAAAGTTCATCTGCACGATTCACGCTTTCCTTAAGGGCATTGCGAATTGCTTTTTGATCACCTGAAGGCACTTCTACCACGTGCTCGATGCCAATTCCTTTAATAAGTGGGATAAGCTTAAGTTCATGAGAGGCTCTGTTTTGTAAGGTAATTCCATTGACTGGATTGCCCTGACCACCCGTCATGCCTGTTGTGCGATTATCCAAAATAATGATATTTCCGCTTCCGCCGTTGTAATAGGTATTGATAAGCGACACAATTCCTGAATGAGCAAAAGTCGAGTCCCCTATAAGTCCAAATACAGGACGATTGTGGTCTTTAGGTTTTGCTAATTCAAAGCCATGCGCCATGGAAACCGAAGCGCCCATACACACAACTGAGTCTTGCACGCTTAAAGGAGGGAGTGCTCCTAGCGTATAACATCCAATATCTCCGGTAACCACGGCCCTCATTCTTCTTAGTTCGAAGAATACCAGACGATGCGGACAAGCAGGACACAGTGCAGGAGGTCTTGCAGGCAGATTACCTATGGGAGCAAATGCAGTTTGATCAAGGTGAAGACCAAGGGCCTCTCTGATTGCGCGTGGACTAAGTTCACCGGTCGATTTTAACGGATAAGGAAATGATTCAGGTTTAAATCCTAAGGCCTGTATTTCGTGTAAGAAGAATTGATCGGCCTCATCGAGCACGTATACCTTTTCAACTGCATCAAAAAATTCTTGAATTAATCTTTGAGGTAAAGGCCAAGAAAAGCCTAATTTTAGGCTTGAAGCTTCAGGTAAAGCCTCGCGTGCATGTTGAAAGACTGCGCCAGAACAGATAAAACCTATCTTTGTATCACGAAGTTCTAGCTTATTAAAAGGCGAAGTTTCGACGAATTGAGTAAGCTCATCCATGCGCTTATCTACTAAGGGACGCCTTTTTATTGCAAAAGCAGGCATCATAACCCATTTTGAGGCATCCTTTTCATAAGCTTTTTGCTCGAGGACTTTTCGTTCATGTATCTCTACCACACTTTCAGTATGTGAAATACGCATCGTGGGGCGAATAAACACAGCGGTATCAAACTGCTCAGATAGCTCAAAGGCAAATTTCGTCATGTCAAGGGCTTCTTGTGCGTCTGCTGGATCAAGCATAGGTACGCGAGCAAATTTCGCATAATTGCGGGAGTCTTGTTCGTTTTGAGACGAATGCATCCCTGGATCGTCTGCAGCAACGATGACCAGTCCGCCAGTAACACCCGTATATGATAGGGTCATCAGGGGATCTGCGGCAACGTTTACGCCTACGTGCTTCATGGTTACTAGCGCACGAGCCCCCGCTAGGGATGCTCCTATAGCCGATTCAAGCGCTACCTTTTCGTTTGGCGCCCATTCTGCATAGACCTCGGGCAAGACGGCGAGCGCCTCGAGTATTTCACTTGAAGGTGTTCCCGGATAACCAAAGCCCCCAAAACACCCTGCCTCCCAAGCGCCTTGAGCAATTGCCTCATTACCAGACATTAACTGTTTCATCGACTTATAATGCCTCCCCTAGTACCCCAAGCATAAAATATTGTTATACATAATAACCCTTGTAAACAAGATTGCTTACAAGGGTTAGCTAACGAATGTGTGAATGGTTAGAGCTTTTTTAATTTTAAAGAATACTGCCTCCACCTACAAAGGCACCCCACACATTAAGTGGTGCAGTTTTAACGGTTTGACCAAAGGTAGGTGCATGAACAATTTGACCATTACCAATATAAATTCCCACATGACTTACTGGTTTGTAATAAAAAACCAAATCTCCAGGAACTAAAAGTGATGGGTCGGTCACAAGATTACCCTTGCTTTTCACCATGCCATATTGTGCAGATGAGGTGCGCGGAATTGTAATACCGGCGAGCTTGTAGGCATGAGAGGTAAGTCCTGAACAGTCAAATGAGCCTGGACCTGAGGCGCCCCATACGTAAGGAGAACCAATATATTGCATAGCATTAGCAACAACATTAGGAGATGGTGTTCCTGGTGTTGTTCTAAGCTTTACACCTTGAGCCTTTGCTGCGGCCTCTCTTGCAGCTTTTTCTGCCGCTATCCTGCGAGCTTCTTCAACAGCAGCCTTAATCTTGCGATCTCGGTCAGCGATTTCTTCTTGACGTTTTTTCTCATAGAGTTCTTTGACGTTATCGGACAAACCATCAACGTATTTCGCCTGCTCTTCAACAATTGCTTGAGCCTCGGCAGTATCGGCTGCCTGTTTTTCTTCAAGCGCTTTTTGATCGGCAAGACGAGCTTCAAGTTGTCTATTCTGTTCATCAAGCACAGCCTTGATATCTTTAACATTTTGGATAATCTCGGCATCTTGCTCTGAGATTTTGCCCATGTAATACACGCGATTAGCAAAATCTTCAAAACTGTCAGCGCCCAAAAGCACGTTAATCATAGAGAGATTATTTGACTTGTAGTTTGCTGAAATTCTGCCGCTTAAGACTTCTTGAGCAGCCTCAAGCTCTTTGGTAGTCTCTGCAATATCTTCTCTTACCAAAGCAATCGCCTCGGCTGTTTTTTGCAAGTCTTCTTGCGTTTTAGCTAAAGCCTCGGCAAGCTGTTCTGCTCTAAAGGTATATTGATACAAAACATCTTGGGCTTTATTGTACTCAGCTTCTACTGCACTTAATTCTTCTTTTGTTTTAGATGAAGCCTCGCCTTTGATGTTTGAGGTATCAACACCTAAATTTTCAGCTTCTTTCTTAACGTCTGTAGCAAATGCACGTGATGAGGTAAATGATGCGCCTAAAAACAAAGCACTGGCTGCAATAAAACGACGACGTGTTACTTCTTTGTTAGTCTGCATACTATCTCTTACTTACTTTCCTGGACGACCGTATCCAACAATATCCCAATTTGACATGGTCATCGAGCCTTCTCCTGACGGACGACCCGGATTATAAGCTTGAATTGCTTTACCATTTCCAGAATATATTGCTACGTGCCCAACGTTGGATGCACCTTTTTGCTTGTAGAATATAAGATCTCCTGGCTGGAGTTGATCTTGAGAAACTGCCCATCCCTCGCTTTTTGAAGCCGAGTACATTCCGGCTGATGAACGAGGTAGGCTAATTCCTTTTTTATTGTAGACTGCAGTAACCAAACCAGAACAATCAAGACCACCATAGACTCCTGGATACGGAGCGCGGTAATCATAGCCGGTAAATCCACGCGCAATACTTACGATATCGCTTGAACCACCAACTTTATTCTCGACGTTTTTAACCTGACCGTCTGCGTCTTGCACTTGCTGATTTGCACTTTGTTGTTTCTTTTGTGCCTCTTCTAAGGCTGCTTGTGCTCGTTGTTGCGCTTCAAGATCTCCACTTGCAAGCGCTTCTTCTTGTGCTTTTTTAGCTTGCGCTTCAAGTTGAGCTGCCTGGGCAGCTTGAGCCTGTGCTTCTTCGCGTGCCTTTAGTGCAGCTTGAGCTTCAGCTTGAAGTCTTGCTTGCGCAGCTGCGATAGCTGCTGCTTCTTCTTCTGCTCTCTGTTTTTGGATAAGCTGAGCGATTTCTGCATCAAGACTTTCTAAAATCTTGTTTGATTCATCCATGTACGATTGCAAAAGCGCAACCTTCTCTTTATTTTGAGCGATAAGGTCGGCTTGTTCTTGCTTTCTTTGATCAAGTGAAACGTGCGCATCTTCAAGCTGTTGCTTAAGTTCTTTTGCAACTTTTATCATTTCAGCATCACTATTGGCGATTGACTGCGCATAATGCATACGAGAAATAAAATCATCAAAGTCATTCGCGCCAACTAAAACGCCTAAAAAGCTCGTATTACCCGCTTTATAAGAAGCAGACACACGCTTGGCAAGCTGCTCTTGCACCCGTTGTAGTTCAGCTTGTTTTTCATCAATTAACGTTTCGATTTCCGAAATTTTAGCTTCGGTATCTGCGAGTTGAACTTCAAGTTCATAGATTTTATCGTTGGTTGCATCTGCTTGAGCACCAAGTTCTTCAAGTTGTTTTCTCACTTGATTTGCTTGTTCTTGCTTTGACTTGATTAAAGCCTTAGTAGATGAAGCCGATGCTTCCTGAGGAATAACTGCCTGATACGTCATCCCTAAACCTGCTGCACAGGTAGCACATAAGACCATGCCTATCGCAGCAGTTT
>JAUNLE010000059.1 GCA_030532415.1 Coriobacteriia bacterium
TGCAAAAAGCGCACGAATATCGTCCCACAAGGAAATATAGGTTGCAGGATTTGAACGCGGGGTACGACCAATTGGACTTTGATCGATGTCAATAACCTTATCGATCAGATCAATTCCCTCAATCTTTTGATGCTTACCTACAACTTTTTTAGAATTATGAATACGATTCGTGAGCGCTGGAGCTAGGGTGTCGGTTATAAGTGAGGACTTTCCTGAACCCGACACGCCTGTAACCACGGTAAAGGTGCCCAATTCAATTTCAATATCTATATTTTTAAGATTGTTAGCCTTTGCACCAAAAAGCTTGAGGCTACCTTTTTGAGGACTGCGACGCTCCTTCGGTAGCGCAATTTTTTTCATACCATTTAAGTATTGCGCAGTAAGCGACTCTTTTGACTTCACCAGTTCTTCTGGACTTCCATGGGCAACAACTTTGCCGCCCAGCTCTCCTGCCCGAGGCCCCATGTCTATCACATAGTCGGCAGCGCGAATGGTATCTTCATCATGTTCAACCACCAAGACTGAATTTCCAAGGTCGCGCAGGTGTTCTAGTGTGTGAATAAGACGCTCGTTATCACGTTGGTGAAGTCCAATAGAAGGCTCGTCTAAGACATACAAAACCCCCACAAGACCAGCGCCAATTTGGGTAGCAAGCCTAATTCTTTGCGCCTCGCCTCCGCTAAGCGTACCGGACGTTCTGTTTAAGGTCAGATAATCAAGGCCTACGTCGACCAAAAATTTAAGACGCTCTAAAATCTCTCTGACAATGCGCTCACCAATGTAGCGTTCACGTTCACTTAATTGAAGTGTTTGGAAAAACTCCAGTTCATGCTTGGTAGACAAGCTGGTTAAGTCGAAGATATTTAAATCACCAACCGTAACCGCCAAATATTCGGGCTTAAGTCTTGCGCCGTGGCAAGAAGGACAGGGTTCATCGCGAATATATTCTTCAAGACGCTTTCTTACATTCTCATTGCTGCTCTCTTTGTACTTCTCATGAATGATGTTTCTTACACCGCTAAATTTTATGAACCAATGTGTGTTTCTACCATCTTTAGTAAGGTAGTCGACGCGTATCTTTTTGTCGCCCGTACCATTTAAGATGGCTTCTCGAACATCTTCTGATAAATCTTGCCAGGCTGTCTGAGGGTCGACACCTAAATCTTTTAAGACTGCCGTAAAGATTTGAGGATAGTAATTTGAGTTTCCAAAAAGCTTTCCGAAAGCTCCATCATTGACCGGCTTGCTGGGATCTTCAAGCATCGCTTCGCCGTCAATAACGCTTAAATAGCCAAGTCCATCACAAACAGGACAAGCACCATACGGAGCATTAAAAGAAAAGTCGCGAGGCTCAAGCTCATCAATTGAATGACCATGAATGGGGCAAGCAAGCGCAAGCGAGTAGTCCTCAAATTGATCAGGAATTTCATCTTTTGCAGGCAAGAAAACTCTTACTCGACCATCAGAAAGCGTTGTTGCGTTTTCTACCGCTTCAGCAATACGCGTGCGCGCGCTCGATTTAATAACAACGCGATCGACCACAACATCAATATCGTGTTTGTAGTTTTTATTAAGCGTAATTTCTTCTTCGAGCTCTCGAACTTCTCCGTCTAAGAAAACACGGGTATAGCCCTCTTTTTTCAAGGACTCTAAGAGTTTTACATGTTCACCCTTTTTACCTCGTATAACAGGAGAAAGAATATAGGCACGCCGGCCCTCCCCAAGTTCTAATATTTTATCGCTCACCTGATCGGTCGTTTGCTTTTCAATAACGCGCCCACATTCAGGACAGTGCGGAACGCCTATGCGCGCATACAAAAGACGCAGGTAGTCATATATTTCCGTTACAGTACCAACGGTTGAACGCGGGTTTTTAGAGGTCGTTTTCTGATCGATCGACACCGCCGGGGACAGGCCATCTATTGAATCGACATCGGGTTTATCCATCTGACCTAGGAACTGTCGAGCATAAGACGATAAAGACTCCACATATCGCCGCTGACCTTCAGCATAAATCGTATCGAAGGCTAAAGACGACTTGCCAGATCCAGAAAGCCCAGTTATAACCACTAATTTGTCACGCGGTATAGTCACATCAACATTCGCCAAATTGTGCTGACGAGCGCCTCGTATAACAATTTGATCTTGTCCCACGCAAATCTCCTTAATATATGTTTAACCAAGTCTCAATTGTGATATAAACAGGTGTGAAACTCAAAACAAAGCTCGCTAGATATTTCCTTGTATAGTCAGCTTAGATTAATTCATTTGCGTGTAGAAATATTGACGCATATGTTAGTTATGGAGGAATGTATGGCAGATCAAAGCCCAGCTGCATTCGAAAAAGAGCAGCAAAATGCTCAAAGCGCCATTAAACGCGTAATTGGCGTAGTTTCTGGTAAGGGTGGCGTAGGTAAATCAATGGTCACCTCGCTTTTATCAGTGTATGCTCAAAGAACTGGTGCTAAAGTCGGTCTTTTAGATGCAGATATCACCGGACCTTCTATCCCTAAAATGTTTGGTGTGACCAAGAAGCAATTAACAGGCGAAAACAATTTAATGTATCCTGTTGAAAGCGAACACGGCGTTAAAATTATGTCGATCAACCTTCTGCTTGAAAACGAAACCGACCCCGTATTATGGAGAGGCCCCGTTGTAGGAAGCGCTATCAAGCAATTCTGGAGCGAGGTTGCGTGGGGCGAAATCGACTATCTGTTTGTAGATATGCCTCCAGGAACCGGCGATGTTGCACTTACCGTATTCCAATCACTTCCTGTTGATGGACTTATCATTGTAACCTCACCTCAAGATTTAGTTTCAATGATCGTTGCTAAAGCCGTTAAAATGGCCGACACCATGGGTGTTCCTGTCCTTGGCTTAGTTGAAAATATGTCCTACCTTGCCTGTCCACACTGTGACGAGCGCATCGAGGTATTTGGCGAATCTCACACCCAAGAAATTGCACGCGGATATCGTTTGCCACTCTTAGGCGAAATTCCAATCGATCCAAAGATGGCTAAACTTGCTGATGAAGGTAAGATTGAAGAAGTTAAAGACGGCCTGTTAGACGAGGCTATCAAAGAAATCTTCACAGTTGAAGCTAACGACGTAAGCTTAGGTGAAAAACCAGCGCCAGCACAAGA
Organism: Coriobacteriia bacterium; assembly: GCA_030532415.1. Taxonomy (GTDB): domain Bacteria; phylum Actinomycetota; class Coriobacteriia; order Coriobacteriales; family JAEZZM01; genus JAUNLE01. The sequence goes on from JAUNLE010000059.1 coordinate 3,144, forward strand.
TGATGCAGGCGCTCAAAATCCAGGCTGCGGTCCTGTTTCCTGAGGTTAATCGCGTGTCTGTCAGTTCGATAGCAATTGTAGGGGGCGGCGCATCAGGCTTGATGGCCGCTCTTCTCTTAGCTCATACTCATAGTGAAATAACGGTGTATGAAGCGAGCGATAAACTTGGTTGGACAATTTTGCGCTCGGGCAATGGCCGCTGCAATTTTTCAAACACCAAGTTAGGCCTAGAAAACTACACCCATCCTGAATTTGTTTCCCGCGTTTTTAAAGATAAGCCCGAAGAAGAAATTCAGGAGCTCTTCACCCGCCTAGGGATCCAATTTATTGAAGAAGAAGGCAGGCTTTACCCACGATCTAATTCTGCCCAATCCGTTTTGCAAAGCATGCTCAATAAGCTGGCAACGAGCGAGGTCATCTTAAAAACTAATACACGCGTTAGCCGTATTGCCAAGATAGATCAAAGGCACGGGGTGAAAGATATTCAAAGCGAAGGTCTCCCCTTCACCTTATTTGATGAAAGAAACGAGGTGCTTGGGCAGGCCGACATCCTTATTTGGGCAGCAGGAGGAGCTTCACTGAGCGAAGAAGCTCGCGGCATGAAACTTGCTCACAGCGCAACAGAGCCCGTGCTTACCGCACTCGAATGTGAATCATACCTGCTCAAGGGCTTAAACGGTATACGAGTTGAAGCAATGCTTAAGCTTACCGACCGCGCCTACACGCCTTACTTTACAGAATACGGCGAACTGCTGTTTCGACCCTATGGGGTGTCAGGCATTGCGGTATTTAATCTTTCTCGTCATCTTCGTCCAAATTCAAAACTTGTGTGCGATTTCGCTTGGGATATGAGTATTGACGAGCTGGTTGACTACTTAGATGCGCTTATCAAAGCAAATCCTAAGCTTGACTTTGCCCACCTCTTAGATGGCCTGCTTCATCCTAGTTTAGGAAGAAGAATTATGGAGCTTACCCAGCCTCAGACGCCAGACATCTTATATGACTTAGAGCCAAAACGAAAGAGCGCGAAAAGAAGCGTGTATCCGGAAACAGGCATTTCAGTTCCCGAAGTAGACACGAGAGAAGTTGCTGCACTGGTCAAGAATTTTGAACTGGATGTTTATGGTAAAACCCTTGAAGCACAAGCGCAGGCTACCCGCGGCGGACTTGAGCTTCGCGAGGTGAATCCTCAAAGTTTCGAGCTTAATCAAATCCCACAATTTTATGTCTTAGGCGAGGCGCTTGACGTTGATGCAGCCTGCGGAGGCTTTAATCTTTCGTGGGCTTGGATAAGCGCCCTTCGAGCAGCGCAAGATATAGCATCTAAGCTTTAAGGCTAGAGCTTGCGTAACAAGGGAGCTAAAACTTAATGCTTTGAGTGCCTGTTGTATCGTTTTTTCGTTCCATGAGCCGAACCTGAACGCGCGTTCTTCTTCAAGCGCTTAATAATCTCGGACTCTTCACTTCCCTCAAGCTCTCCCCTAAGCTGCACCACTTGGTCGCGCAGTCGTGCAGCCTCTTCAAAGTCAAGCCTTTCAGATGCAAGCTTCATCTCTTCTTCAAGCGACTCTAAAATGCGAAAAGCCTCGTCCTTTCCTGCGTCACGAATCTCTCGAGCAAGTGCAACAATCGTGGCCTTATCCTCACGATGATCCTCATCAGTCAAATGAATGAAGTCGCTTATATCGTTGATTGCCTTAATAACGGTTTGAGGGGTAATGCCATGCTCTTTGTTATAGGCCTCTTGAATTTCACGACGGCGTCGCGTTTCTTCAACTGCAAAACGAAGGGAGTCGGTCTCTTTATCGGCATACATGATTACCTGGCCCGATGCATTACGAGCAGCTCGTCCAATGGTTTGGATAAGCGAGCGCTTATTGCGCAAAAACCCTTCTTTGTCGGCATCTAAAATTGCAACCAAGGATACTTCCGGCAGGTCAAGACCTTCACGCAAAAGATTAATGCCAACAAGGCAGTCAAATTTCCCCTCGCGCAAATCGCGCAAAATCTCGACACGCTCAAGCGTGCCAATATCCGAGTGCATATAGCGCGCCTTCACCCCATTATCCAAGAGGTGGTCTGTCAAATCTTCAGCCATGCGTTTCGTAAGCGTCGTAACTAAGACGCGCTCGTGTTTTTGGGCGCGAATTTGAATTTCATCAAGCAAGTCATCAATTTGTCCGCGAATTGGACGTACTTCAATCTTTGGATCTAAAAGACCCGTTGGACGAATGATTTGTTCAATAATCTGACTTGAAACTTTTTCCTCGTAATCGCCGGGAGTCGCAGACACATATATAAACTGCGGAATGCGCGCTTCAAATTCATCAAAGCGAAGGGGGCGATTGTCAAGTGCAGAAGGCAGCCTAAAACCATGTTCTACCAGGGTAACCTTGCGCGAACGATCCCCCTCGTGCATGCCTCGTATTTGAGGCACGGTAACGTGGGACTCATCAATAATGCAAAGCATATCTTTGGGGAAATAATCGATTAGAGTATAGGGCGGCTCTCCTGGCTTACGACCGTCAAGGTGGCGCGAATAATTCTCAATTCCGCTGGTAAATCCCATAGTTTCAAGCATTTCAAGGTCATAGTCGGTTCGCTGTTGCAAGCGCTGAGCCTCAAGAAGCTTGCCGTGTTCTTTCAGTTCCGCAACCCGTGATGCTTCTTCATCTCGAATGGTTTTGAGGGCATGTTCAATTTTCGGACGTTCGGTCACATAGTGCGAAGCAGGCCAAATGGCAACATTCTCAAATTTCTGCACAATTTCGCCGGTGATTCGGTTAATTTCAGCAATTTCTTCGACCTCGTCGCCAAAAAACGAGATGCGCATGGGGTTGTCAGCATAGGCAGGATAAATATCGACAACATCGCCGCGAACTCTAAAGGTACCCCGCACGAGCTCATAATCATTTCGGTCGTACTGCATCTCAACGAGTTCGCGAATGAGGTCATCACGTTCAAGTTCGGTATTCATGTCGACGAAGGCAGCCATTCCTGCATACTGACTTGGAGAACCAATACCGTAAATGCAAGAAACCGATGCAACAACGATAACATCGCGTCGTGAAAGCAGCGAGGCGGTCGCTTGATGACGAAGCTTTTCGACCTCTTCGTTAATTGAGGCGTCTTTTTCGATAAAGGTATCGGTGGAAGGAACGTAGGCTTCTGGCTGGTAGTAGTCGTAGTAGGAAACGAAGTAGACAACGGCGTTTTGAGGAAAGAATTCTTTGAGCTCGCTTGCCAACTGCGCAGCAAGCGTCTTGTTTGGAGCCATCACCAGTGTTGGTTTATTGACGCGTTCAATCACATTTGCCATGGTAAAGGTCTTGCCCGATCCCGTTACTCCTAACAAAGTTTGATAGCGCTCCTTATTGTTGACCCCTTTTACCAGCTCATCAATTGCCTTAGGCTGGTCGCCCGAAGGCTTATAAGGAGCGTGAATAGTGAAAGGGATAGCATCGCCACCCACTTTTCCGAATCGCTTTAGTTCTCCATCATTTCGAGTAACTTCAATTTCAGACATAAGCATCCTTACCTTTGATTTCTTACATTCTACCCAAGCTAAAGATAGCTGTGATGAATAAAATACAAGACAGACCCACTGCTTCGCGAATAAGAGCATATAATGAAGGTTACGCTAGCTATTGTTTGTAAGGTGAGATACACAGATGTTCGATAACTTTCAATTTTTTGACGCGCACTTTTTTGAAATGCTTTTTCTAATTTGCTTTGCACTGTCTTGGCCAACTGCAGTATATAAAAGTTGGAAGGCGAAAACGGCTAAAGGTAAAAGTGTCATGTTTACCGCGATCGCCCTTCTTGGCTACGTCTTTGGTATCATCTCGAAATTTGTCGATAGCTCCTTGAGCTACACGGTCGTTTTTTACTTTATCAACGGTTTAATGGTCGCAACCGATCTTGTGCTTACCTTGAGAAATATGAGATTGGATGCTCAAAGAGACGCCCTTGAAGGCAAGGCTTAAAAGAAAGCCAATACGAAAGTTTTGCTTCTTATCGTCTTGAAAAGCGGTCGGGGTAAATTTGTTCGTAGTCTTTTTTCGCCCGAACAACCTTAAGGAGATACTGTTGCGTTTCTGGAAATTCAATAGTATCTCGAATGTCCCGCCCATTTTCCATCCACCTATCAACGTTACCAAAACCTGCATTATAAGCAGCAATCGCTGGCTCAAGCTCATGGTAGCGATTGATTAAATAGCGCATATAGGCAGTCCCATATTCAATATTTGTTTCAGGATCTTGCAGCTTATCGGGCTTAAAACGCTCTGTATCAACTAAGTTCATCCGCGCAATATCTTGTGCAGTTTCAGGCATAAGCTGCATTAAGCCTTGAGCTCCAACGCGCGAGGTTCCTTCTGGATTCCAATTGCTTTCAGCCTTAATGATTGCTGCAATCAAGTAGGGGCTAATCGTATGTCGATCAGATGACTGCTGAATAAATTCCTCATACTTCAAAGGATAGTAGGACTTTTTAACTTCAATAGGACCGTGAAAGGTCGCAACAGATATCGTACCTAAGATAAAAACACACACAAGCAAGAACAGACCAATACTTGTTAAAATCGAAGGTCTATACTTAGCTTTTTCTTGAGGTCGAACGCTGCGATTGGCCATAAGCAAACTATCCTTGGCAAAGCCCGCGCTTAACAAGCCAAGTTCTTAAGGCTTGTTCTAAATCATTTGTATGAGTGTTGTTATCAAAGATTGCACTTGCATAAAACTCATACACTTCATCTTCTGCTTGCAGCGCATCCCTTCTTTCGAAGTCGGCCTCATCCATACCGCGTTCCTGCATGGCGCGCGCTTTTCTCACCTCATAAGGAGCACGAATGTAGATAATTTCAGAACACAGTTCAAGAAGCCAGGGCGCCTTTTCAGGCAAAGGAATTTCAACAGCAAGCCTAGGCGCAGTGCTTGTCTTGTATATGTGCATGAAGGCATTTTGTATGGCAGGATGCAGAATATCGTTAAGCTTTTTTGTTGCATCTTCATTTACAAAGGCACGCTTTGCAAGACGGGCACGGTCAAGCGTCTTGTCCTCATTCAGTATTTCTTCGCCGAATCCTGCCACTAGCTCATCTAAGGTTTTAGAGGGTGGTGCCACTACTTCACGTGCAAGCACGTCAAGGTCTACGATAAGAAAACCGCAGTCCTCAAGGATGCGAGCAGCATACGACTTTCCCGATGTTATTTTTCCTGTTAGGGCTATAAGTATTGGTTTGGACATCTTCCCCATCTCGCGCACTTGTAAGCGTGCGTATCCAGCGCACTACAAAAAAGCTTCCAGCC
>JAUNLE010000060.1 GCA_030532415.1 Coriobacteriia bacterium
GTCCACACGATAGACGGTGAAGTCTATAACATGGAGGGCGATCCTGACCAACCATCTACACAAGGTGGTTTGTGTCCAAAGGGTTCAGCTCAACTTAACATTCGTAATATCATCGATCCTGATACTGGTGAGCTGAAAGCGAATCCTGCGCGTGCTCGTCATGCGCTCTATCGCGCACCTGGTGCAACAAGCTTTACAAAGGTTGACACACATTGGGCGCTCAAAGAAATTGCTATGCGCATCTATAATTCGCGTGAAGCAGGCTTTAAGGTAAAAGACGAAAACGGGGTAACGGTTAACCGTACTGAAAACATTGGTTGGATTGGTTTTGCATCTGCAGACAACGAAGAGTGCCAACTCATTGTTAAACTAGCTCGTGGTCTTGGCCTTACCTTTTTTGATCACCAAGCGCGTATATGACACGCGCCTACAGTCTCCGGTATCGGAGGCACATTCGGTCGTGGAGCCATGACCAACCAAATGACCGACATCAAACATGCTAATGTCGTCTTAATTGAAGGTGGTAATCCAGCAGAAAACCATCCGGCATCATTTAAGCATGTTGCCGAGGCAAAGCGCAGGGGAGCTACCTTAATTACGGTCGATCCTAGATTCTCTCGTTCAGCTGCTATGGCAGATCTATGGTTACCTATTCGACCTGGTACCGACATTGCCCTTATCAACGGTTTCATGAACTACATCATTGAAAACGAACGATATGATGCAGAATATCTTGCGCACTTCACCAATGCAGCCTTTTTGATTAATGGCGACTTTGGTATGAAAGACAACGTTTTTTCTGGTTTAGAAGAAATTGAATATACCAACGGTAATGGTGGTCGTGATCGCTCATACAACAAGAAATCATGGAGCTATCAAACTGAAGAGAATATGCCAGCAGGCCTTGGAAGCAAAACTCCTGGTGTGACTGACTCACTCGCAGCTGCCCCAGCCGTAGAGCCAGAAGTACACAACACCTTATCAAGCGGCATTGTGATAGATAAGCTCGATCTTCCACAAAAGCCTAACTACATCAAGGATATGACGCTTAAAGATCCACAATGCGTCTTCCAGCTTTTGAAAAACCATGTCTCTCGCTACACTCCAGAGATGGTAGAGAAAATCACCGGTATCGACCAAGAGACTTTCTTAAAAGCGGCTGATATTGTTTCTTCAACCTATACAAGTGACAAAGCCGGAACCTTTATGTATGCCATGGGCTTGTGTCATCATTCGGTTGGCGCTCAGTCAATTCGCGCAGCTTGTATGATGCAACTGCTCTTACACAACATTGGTATTCCTGGTGGCGGAATTAACGCAATGCGCGGTGAATGTAACGTTCAAGGCGCTACCGACTTTGCGCTGCTCGCAGGCGAATTACCTGGCTACAATAAGCTGCCAAGCACTGCTCGTGGAGAAAATAGTTTGGGGGAATACCTCTCAAAGCAAACGAGCACCGATGGCTACTGGGTAAATCGTCCTAAGTTCGTTATCTCGATGCTCAAAGAATGGTATGGCTCTCACGCAACGAAAGATAATGATTTTGGTTTCGATTGGTGGCCAAAAGACGATAAGAAAGATCACTCACATATCTCTATCTTTGAGTGGATGCATCAAGGAAACTTTGAAGGCTTTGTTGCTTGGGGACAAAACCCTGTTATTGGAGGACCTAATACCAACTTTACGCTTGAGGCGCTAACCAAGCTGAAATGGATGGTAAACGTCGATGTTTGGTACACCGATACAGCTACCTGGTGGCAGCACGTTCCTGGTGTAAAACCAGAGGATATTCAGACAGAGATGTTCGTCTTACCTGCTTGTTGTCACTATGAAAAAGAGGGTTCTATCACCAACACGGGACGTAACATTCAGTGGAGATACAAGGCTTGTGAACCTTTAAGTGGCTCAAGAGAAGACGGCGATATGCTCATTGAGCTTTGGGAGAACCTCAGAGATATTTACAAAGATCATCCTGGTGTAAATCCTGATCCACTGGTCAATCTTGAACTTGATAAGTTCAAAGGTAATAACGGTATGTATGATGCGGTAAAGGTTGCCAAAGGCTGCAATGGTTATATAGTTGAAACTGGCGAGCTCGTTAATACCTTTGGCGCGCTGAAAGATGATGGCTCTACTGCTTGTGGTAACTGGATTTATGCAGGCTATTTCGCAAACAATGACGATCCAGATAATCCAGCAGCTCAAAGAACTGCAAGTAGAGGAACGCATGACGCGATAGCTCCAGGCGGAGATGGTGATGGTCTTGGAATTTATCCTGATTGGACCTTCTGCTGGCCGCTCAATCGTAGAATTCTCTATAACCGCTCTTCATGTGATTTAGACGGTCATCCAATAAATCCTGGTCGTCAACTTGTTGAGTATGATGATAAGGCAGAAAAATGGATTAGCTACGATGTAGCTGACTTCGGAACGGCTCTCAAGCCACGTGAGACTCAAAACTTCATGATGACCGAGATTACCGTTGCTCGCTTGTTCTCGCCAACTATGACTGACGGTCCATTCCCAGAGCACTATGAGGCTGTTGAATCTCCAATTCCAAATGCGCTTGGTTCACAGCAATACAATCCTCTTTCGATGATTTATCGTGAGTCTTCACACACCGATGCTCAAACTGCTGAGAAGTATCCAATTATTTCTTCGGACTTCCACATTGTTGAACACTGGCAAACTGGTTCAGAGACAAGAAACAAGCCTTGGCTTGCTCAAATCATGCCACGTATGTTTGCAGAAATTTCGGTAGAACTTGCAAAAGAAAAGGGTATCGAAAACGGAGACATGATCGAGGTCTTCAACGAGCGTGGTTCTATTAAGATGAATGCCGTTGTTACACCTCGTATTAAACCGTTTGTCATTGACGGAAAATCCTACTATTCAATATCTATGCCATTCCACTGGGGTTGGTCATCCGATTTAACTAAGGGTGCAGTTCGCAATATGATTACCCCTCACTATGGTGAGGCAAATGCTTCAACTCCGGAGTACAAGACCTTCCTTTGCGACATTAGAAAGGCGGTGGATTAGTCATGTTATATAACATAAATGACGTTGTAGGATCCTCAATGGTGAATGACGATTTCGCTATGTTATTCGACTCATCCTACTGTATGGGATGTAAAGCCTGCCAGGTCGCATGTAAGCAAGAAAATATGCTCCCTTCTCCAATGCGTGATGAGGAGTATGAATTTTCGCCTGATGGTTACACCTATCCCTTAAAAAATGATGGTGACAACTTCTTGCGCATGGTATTTCATGAGGTTGAAAACGGGAATGGCCCAAAGCCAACCGACTGGGTTATTGCTCGTGAATCCTGCTATCACTGTACAATTCCGGGTTGCGTAGATGCCTGCCCAACCGGCGCTTGTCATGTAGTTGGTAACGGTTCGGTCGATATTGACCCAAGCATATGTATTGGCTGTCAGTTCTGTACTTCAGGATGCCCTTGGTCAACACCAAAGTATCGAGAACGCGACAATATCAATGCAAAATGCTGGTTTTGCCAAGATCGCTTGAGCCAAGATCAAGAACCTGCCTGTGTTAAGACCTGTTTCCCTGATGCACTTGACTGGGGCTATCGCTCACTCATGCTTAAAAAAGCGCATGAGCGTGTTGAAAAACTACAGGAAGAGGGCTTTGCAGATGCTCAAGTCTTTGGTGAACATGAGATGGGTGGACTACATCTTATTCAAGTTCTTAAGTATTCGCCAGAAGTCTATGGCTTGAAGCCTCACAATAATCTGCCATTTACTCATATTGTTTCTAACTTAACTAAACCAATTGCTGCAGTTGGCTTTATGGGAGCTCTGGGATTTACTCTCTTGTCAGCAAAGCATTGGAAGGGACATATCAAGCCGGTCTTACACTACGATCCAGCTACGAAGAAAACGCTTACTGAGGATGGAAAGATTTGGTTTGAAGATGAACAGCCTGGCGCCGAGGATATATATGCCGAGCGCGATGCAAAGAAACAGGCTGAAGCAGACAAGCGTGAAAGCGAGGTGAAATAAGGTGGCCGAACAAGTACTCAGCACACAAATGCCCGATAAGGTTATTAAATACATTGAGCGTCACAAAAAACCGACGCGTCAATGGCACACCTTTAACTTCATTACGGTATTGGTACTCGCAATTACTGGTATCTTCTTGTTTACACCAATTGGTTCGACCTTGCTTAACACTCAAGTCCTCTTGATCGGTAAAATTTTGCACCGTGTATTTGCAGTTTTATTTATCATCAACTGGATTGTTTGGGTCATGAGAGAGCCCGATACCGGTTGGCTCGCGTCTTTGAAGCATATTTTTGCTCCATGGAATGAAAACGATAGAAAGTTCATGGCAAGTTTTTTTGGCTATATGTGGTCGCCAAAAGCGGGTCACATGCCTCGCCAGGATTTCGTTAAATCTGGTCAACGAGTTTCAGATTTCTTCATGTACTTCATCTTACTTATGTTTATCGTAACTGGTCTTGTTTTGTGGATAGGGCCACAGCGCGGTATTCCTCAGGGACTTTGGAACTTCTTTAAGATGGGTCACGATATTTGCTTTATGGGCTGGCTGATCTTAATGGTCTTCCACGTTTACCTAGGCGGAGGTCTTTTCCCTGCATATGGTAAGCAAGCTGCGTTTTGGATGTTTGGTTCAGGTTATGTAACCGAAGATGACGGCTTGTATCACTGGGGTAAGTGGGCTGAAGATGAGCTCGAGGACGGTAGAAATGTTCTTGAAATTCCTTATGGCGTGAAGCCTCAGAGAGTTATCGAGCAAGAAGAATATAAGAAATGGGTTAGGATCTAATGGATTTACAGGTTCACTTAAAAGCGCTTGATCATTACCAGGATTTTATACCTGAAGATCAAATAACTGTTTTGAGAGAACTTTGGACCTTACAAGATGAGGTGGCTCCCAGTGTAATCTGGGAGCCACTCGATACAAAGACAGTAAACGAGTTCACTCAAAAAGAAGTTCCTTTGTTTTCAGTGCTGGCTGAGGATGCAGTCAAGCTTGATTGGTTTAAGGATGCCTTTGCGCGCATAGCCGCCTTTGTCTTTAATCAAACTAAGCAAGCGATGCCAGAAGCTTTGCAAAATGCCCTAGCCTCACTTGAGCAAGAAGACCTTTCAAAGCTTTTGATTGATCAAGACGTCTTGTTTTCTAAGCTCAAAGATACGCTCTCAGATGATCAAGGGGCAATTCAAGCAATGGCCCTGAGTCTTCTGCTTACGACTCAAGCAGTGTCCCGTGCCTATGCTCGTGATATGAAAGAAATCGATTTTAAGGCCTTTACCTTTCATCATTCAAATCATTGCCCTGTGTGTGGCAATGCCCCAAGTCTTGCTATCATTGATGCTCCTATCGCTTATGAGGGTGGTAAACGCTTCTTATATTGCTCGCAGTGTGAAACGGTTTGGCACTATCCACGTTTGGCTTGTGCGCATTGCAAGCAAACCGATCCAGAAAAGCTTCAGTATTTTTATTTGCCTGAAGACCAAGCGTATCGCCTGCACGGATGTGCTCACTGTGGCAATGTAATGCCAACACTTGCCCGAGAATTTGTTGACCACAAGCTTTATTCTCCACGAGTTGAAGAAGTGGTGTGTACGCTTAAAACACAGGCCTTTGAAGATCAAAAAAAGATTTCAGAATTCTTACAATAAGAAAAAATATAGCTATAAAGAGCAGAGGCAAATACCTGCTCTTTTTTATTCACCAGTAATTTTATAATCCCGTGAGTGGTTGAAAAAGCTTTGCGAATGGTATACTTAAGATATCTTACATGTTTTCTTGCAAGGTGGAATTGTGAAGCTTGTAAAAGATATTAATATACTTGAAGACTCGGGGGTTCACCAGAAGCTGAAGAGCATTGCGCTCATTTCTCTGCTCGTATCACTATGCTTTCTACCCTTTGTTTTGATAGCTGTCATATATTTTTACACAAGCAAAGGGATTCAATTTCGTTTTGATTTTCCTGTCCTTATTCTGCCTTTTGCATTTTTTGCCCTATCAATTCCCATCCATGAGCTTATACACGGCTTATTTTTCAAGATTTTTGCACCAAAGGCTCACGTCTCTTTTGGCTTTAATTATTTTACCTTTTATGCAAAAACTCACGGTCAGACTTACACTCGCGTGCAATACATAATCATTGCTCTCGCCCCTTTTGTCATCATTTCTTTCATACTCCTGTGCATAGGCTTCCGATTTAATCTCCTCTTTACCTGCTACTTAAGCTACATCTTGCATGTGCAGGGTTCAGTCGGAGATTTTTATTATGTTCTCGATCTAATCAAAAAACCCTATGTCGATCGAGTCGAAGATACAGACACCGGAGCTCGCTATTATTCAAGCCAGAAATAGTCAAAACTAAAGGATTTGAATCATTCATGTCAAAGAAAAAAGAAATGGGGACCTATGGTTACGGTTTGGGCTCTCCAAAAAATGTCGTTGACGCTTATCGAGATAAGTTGGTAAGTGAAATATGCAGTGATCTTGATGCGCGAAGGTCTCCGTGCATAATAATTTGCATGAATGTGAGCGGAGACTTCAATAAGGCTTCCATAATCCGGGCCTCGAACGCATTTTTAGCGCAAGAAGTAATCATTGTAGGTAAGCGTCGAATTGATCGGCGCGGTGCTGTTGGAACCCATCACTACGAGCACATTTCTCATAAAGAAGATACAAGTTTTTTCGCCGATTTAATCAATCAAGGCTACACCATTTTTCCCATTGAAAACGTGCCAGAATTTAATCCGCAGCGTATTGATACCTTCGAATTGCCCTATAAATGTGCCTTTGTTTTTGGAGAAGAGCTCCTTGGGTTAAGCGAAGATCTTGTTAAACAGTGCAATGGAGCCACCCTATATATTCCACAGTACGGTTCGGTGCGCTCGATCAATGTAGCGCAGGCGGCGGCAATTGCTCTGTATGAATACACACGACAGCATCCCGATGCGCAGTCTGCAGCGCCCTCTACCTTACTTTCGAAAGAGTCTTAATCGTCAATATAATCGCCAAAGAGCATATCGATCTCGTAAGAAAATTCTTGTTGGATTGTCTTGGCGTCTAAGATAAACCACGCACGCTCAAGTTCATTGACGCTGTCGAATTCTTCTCTCCAAATTTCTTTGGCAGTATTATTTTCGTTAATGATGAACTTGACGGATTTTTCTGAATAATTTGCACATAATTGCGCAGTTTGGCCTTCGCTTACTCGAGACTCTAATAATAAAAGATCTGCATCTTCGTAAGCCTCGTCAAAACTAGCAAAACCCCAGCGTTCGCGTGCTTTTTGGTAATAGGTATAAAACTCTTCAAATGAATGTTCCACGTTACTTCTCTTTTTTATATACCGCTCACGGTTAAAAAATGACCGTTCAACTTGAGCGCTTGGTTTAAAGACCATACGCTATCTCTTGAATTTTAGCAGGACTTCTTTTTTTGAGGCCGCTAAAAGTAAGGAAAGTTCCAATGAAAGGAGAAGAGAGAAGCATGAAAAAAATCATCTTATCTCTCGTGTCGGCTGCTTTTGTATTAATGCTTGCAGCATGTGGCGCTCCAACAGCTACGGCACCTGCTGAAAATGCAGCTGCTAATGCTGGCGAAAGTGCTGCAGTACAAGACGCACCAATGAGCTATGTCTCACCTGACGATCTTAAAGCTACCCTCGCACAACCAGATGCAAGCGAGAAAGTTGTAGTTTTAGATGTTCGTAAAGCTGAAGACTTTGAAAAAGATGCTATTGATGGTGCTATCGGTGCTGACATGGATGCTGCAAAAGCAGGTGACATGGAATCTGGTAAAGCAAATATGCAAGGTGCGCTCGAGCAAGCTGGTCTTTACAAGGACGGTCAACTTGTAGAGAGCGACAAAGAGCTGGTATTAGTTTGCTATTCAGGTAAATCATATGCTCAAGCAGCTACTAACGTTTTAAACGAAATCGGTTATGACATGAACAATGTTAAAACCCTTGAAGGCGGAATGAAGGCTTGGTAAGCACAAGCTGCTTAGTCGTTCATTAAAACATAAGGGTAGAGGAGAATACGATAAACGTGCACAGTCAGGATAAAGAAACTAAAATTCATTACGGTCCCAAACTTATTATTTTAGCCTTCCTTATTCTGGCTATTCTCATCTACCTTTTTGTACCTCCCGTAAACGCCTTTATGAATAGTGTATTCGAGAAATTTACGAGTGGTAACTTCGATGAAGTGCGAAATTTCATTGGACACTATGGGGCTCAAGCTGCATTTATATCATTTATCTTAATGATTTTACAATCGCTTATTGCTCCAATTCCTGCCTTTGTTATTACGATTGCCAATGCTAATTTATTTGGATGGTGGCAAGGAGCAATTTTGTCGTGGGTCTCTTCTATGGTAGGTGCAAGCCTTTGTTTCTTGATTGCGCGCA
>JAUNLE010000061.1 GCA_030532415.1 Coriobacteriia bacterium
ATTTAAATTGAAATATATGTATAAGCTTATGATTGCTTCGTCTTAAAAGTAGCCAAACTTTCAGATTTATGTGACAGCACAAGACCAGCCAGCAAAGCGATAATGCTGCCCACGATAAGTCCAAAGATAGCCGATAAGGCTGAATCAACTAGCCACGAGATTGCCCCTGTAAATGCAGGCAGTCCACTGGTGATGCCGCTTTCAATCATATGAACAAGTTCAAGCGGGAAGCTTATGCCAAAATCTGAAAGTCCGCTGAGCAATATGTGTCCGCCAACCCAAAGCATGGCAAGCGTTCCAATTACAGAGATGACATTCATAACGCGTGGCATTGCCAAAACAAGTTTTCTTCCAAAGGTTTGGATTCCAGTGCTTTTTGAGCCCATAAGCTTAAGCCCTAGATCGTCAATTTTAATGAGTATGGCAACCGAACCATAGACCATAAGCGTGATGAGTAGGGCGACTAAAATCATGGCAGGAATTTTCTCACTCATCGGATTGCTTGCAATCGTTGAATAAGAGATGACGATGATTTCGGCAGATAAGATAAAGTCGGTGGTTATAGCAGCCTTTACGACCTGGTTTTCAGATGCACCAGTTTTATCATCAGATGCCGGCTGTTCTTTATCGGGATGTTGGTTTTTCAAAAATTCAATGACTTTTTCGGCACCCTCAAAGGCAAGGTAGGCTCCACCAAGCATGAGTAGTGGATTTAAAATTTGAGGCAGAATAGTCGATAGAATTAAGACCACAGGGATGATTATAAGTTTATTGATAAGCGAGCCCTTGGCGATTTTCCACACCATAGGTAACTCGCGATTCGGTTTTGAGCCTTCAAGATACTGCGGAGTAACTGCAGCATCGTCAATAACAACAGACATTGCCTTTCCAGATGCCTTTGCGGCCATAGAAGAAATATCATCAAGCGATGCCGAAGCCGCCTTAGTTATCGCAGCAACGTCATCGATAAGTGCGGCTAAACCAAGTGCCATAAGATTCCTTTCAAAATTTTTTGTATCAAGCTCAATAATCTATGAATGAATATAAGTAATCTGAGCAAAAATAGTATAATAAATAAATTGTTGGTAATAAATCAACGTCAGAATTTTCACATGCATGCCTTTCAATATTGTACTAAACATTTTATGTACGCCATATAATTGGAGGACCTCCTTATGATTACACTCGAAAATGTTCGAAAAAACTTCGCCGAAGTCCAAGCTTTAAAAGGCGTCAATCTTACCATTGAAACTGGTGAAAAAGTTGTAATTATTGGCCCGTCGGGATCAGGGAAATCGCAGCTTATTCGCTGTATTAATGGTCTTGAACAACCAACGAGTGGTACGGTAAAAATTGACGATATCCTCGTGAGCGCTAAACGAGTTGACCACCGTGCTATTGCTAAAAAAGTTGCAATGGTTTTTCAAAATTACAACCTCTATCCTCATATGACGGTTTTGAAAAACGTTACGCTTGCCCCCATTAAGGTGCTTGGTATTGATGAAGACCAGGCAAAATCGGACGCATATAAATACCTCGAACGAGTAGGGCTTGCCGATAAGATTGATAAGTATCCCTCTCAGCTTTCCGGCGGACAACAGCAGCGTGTTGCAATTGCTCGCGCGCTCAATATGCACCCTGAAATTATGCTTTTAGACGAACCTACCGCCGCGCTTGATCCTGAAATGGTAAAAGAAGTGCTTGAGGTTATTAAAGGGCTGGCAAAAGACAATATGACTGTGGTAATGGTAACTCATGAAATGGGGCTCGCGCGCGAAGCCGCTGACCGCGTTATCTTCATGAATCAAGGTCAAATTGAAGATGAAGGCACGCCTGAAGAAATATTTCACAACACTGACAATCCTCGCATTCAAGATTTTCTTTCGAAGATTCTTTAGGTGGTTTTGATTATGATTTCTCGTAGAAATTTTCTTAGGAGTGCAGCAGCGCTTACCTTGGGTTTTTCAGTAATAAGTACCGCTGGCTGTGGCTCTTTTGGAAACGATCCAGATTCTTTAAGTGTGGGCGTAAAAATTGATGTCCCAAAGTTTGGTTACCAAAATCCAGAAACTGGCGATATCGAAGGGCTTGAAGTAGATATTGCACGCGAACTTGCTAAACGCATATACGGTTCTGCCGATAAGATTTCGATTACAGGAGTAAACGTTACGACGCGCGGAGCAATGTTAGATACCGGTGTTTTAGATGCAACGCTTGCTACCTTTACCATCACCGAGGCACGCAAAAAATCATACAATTTTTCTGACCCCTACCACACTGACTATATTGGTATTTTAGTTAAGAAGTCCTCGGGCATTACTAATTTTGAGGATTTAGATGGATTGACTATTGGTGTTGCTCAGGCGGCAACGACTAAAGACAAGCTTAGTGAACTTGCACAAGAAAAAAATATGAGCCTAAGCTTCAATGAATATGCTACCTATCCAGAAATTAAAGTCGCGCTTGTATCGGGTCGTGTTGATGCCTTTTCGGTCGACTCTTCAATTTTGCAGGGTTATCTAGATGACACAACCATGCTCCTTGATACGAATCTTGGTGAGCAAGATTATGGAATTGCAACATCTAAAGATAATCCAGAATTTTCGAAGCTCATCAATTCAAATTTACAAGACATGATGACCGATGGAACCTTAAATCAGCTCAAAGAGAAATGGGGGCTTGTTCATGGGGAGTAGTTCAATGTTTGCCCCCTTCAAATGGGAGGCATATTTTTCAAATTTTCCTGTAATCTTAATGGCCTTCGGGAAAACCATTGCGATTTCCTTTTTAGCACTTGTGCTCGCGCTGTTGCTGGGCATGATTTTTGGAATGTTTTCTGTAACGAGAAGTCCAATCCTGCGCGCGCTTAATCGAATTTATGTTGAGGCTATACAAAACGTTCCGCTCTTATTGCAAGTTTTCGTGATGTATTCCGTCTTTCCGCTTATTGGCATTAAAATTTCCACCTTTTTAATTGGTGTTATCGCAATCGGCATTTACCATGGCGCATATATTAGTGAAGTAGTGCGATCGGGAATTTCTTCTATTCCAAATGGGCAGTTTGAAGCTGCTAAGTCTCAAGGTTTTAGCTATGCTCAAACGATGTTTCAGATCATATTGCCTCAGGCGATTACCATTATTATGCCGCCGCTCGCGGTGCAGGCAGCAAACCTTATCAAGAACACCTCGATTATGGCTTTAGTAGCAGGTGGCGAGCTCATGTATGCGTCGAATTCCTTTGCAAATTCCACCTCATATTATGGGCCAGCCTACGTGACAGCTGCCGTGCTCTATTTCATCCTGTGTTTCCCACTTTCACGCCTTGCCTTAAGTTTGGAGAAGAATCGCGGTAGGAGCCGTGTTAAACGAGTTGAATATGTAAATAAAGCAATGACCGAGTTAGATGAAGACATGAAAAATGCTGTTGCTGAGGAAGGGGTGTCAACATGGGAGAGCTCTTCACGTGGATAAACTTTAAGTTTCTTTTAGAAGGACTTTTACTTACCATAGTTATTTCGCTTGTTTCTATTCTTTTATCACTGGTAATAGGAACTGTTTTGGCTCTCATGCGTCGAAGCCACAATAGCCTCTTAGCTGCACTGGCAACAATTTATATTGAAGTGTTTAAGAACACTCCCTTACTTTTGTGGATCATGTTTATCTTCTTTATTGTCCAGTTGCCACCAATACCTTCGGCGATTGCTGCATTTACCGTATTTACATCGGCGAGCATGGGAGAAATTATTCGAGGAGGCCTTTCTGGCGTTCATAGGGGACAGTATGAGGCGATGCGCTCTCAAGGATTTAGTCGTTTTCAAGGATATACCTACATCATCATGCCTCAGGCTTTGAAGAATATGGTGCCTGCCTTACTGTCTCAGGCAATTACTACCATCAAAGACACTTCTTTTTTATGGAGTGCAATTGCCATTCAAGAGCTCATGGGTCGAGGGATGATTCTCATGAATAATTACAACTCGACTTTGCAAATCTTCACGATTTTTGCCCTGGTAGGTTTATTCTATTTCATCATTTGTTTTGCACTTTCACTTGGTGTGAGAAGGTATCAGAAGAAATATAAAATACCAGGTAGAGTTGGTGTATAGTGCTTTTTGCAATACGTGTAACACGTATTGCAAAAAATTGAGCGTAGTGCTCTTGCAGCTAAGGTTTAAACAACATAAAGCCTTAGCTGCTCTAGGCCTGAAACATAAAGAGCGAGACGGCCATGACAGCCATTCCAGCAACAAAACCGAAGATTGAATGATGGTGCTCACCTGATGCTTCAGCAGCAGGAATAAGTTCATCGACTGAAATATAGACCATAATACCTGCTACCACTGCAAAGATGATTGCAAGGATTGTTTCTGTAATAAAGGGAGCAAGTATTGCATAACCAATGATTGCACCAATTGGTTCAGATAAACCTGATAATAAAGCAACTCCAAAAGCTTTCTTTTTGGAACCGTCTGCATAACGAAGTGGCACGGCAATCGAAATGCCTTCTGGAATATTGTGAATCGCAATAGCAAAGGCAATCGAAATTCCTAAGGTTGGATTAGAAAGTGCACTAAAAAAAGATGCCATACCTTCAGGAAAGTTATGAATCGCTATAACAACCGCTGCAAAGATTCCAGTTCGCATCATCTTTTTCTTGTTTCTTGCTTCACAGACTAGATCATCTTCAATAACCTTATCGATTCCCAGCATCTCGTGTGGGTTTTCTTCTTCAGGAACGAGCTTGTCGATAATGGCAATGAGCGCAATTCCACCAAAAAAGGCAGCTAAGACGTACCATTTTCCGTATTCAAAAGGTGCCAATTCAAGAAAAGCATCATCTAAAAGCTCGACAAATGAGATGTAAATCATTACACCAGCAGAAAAACCCATGGCAGCAGAAAACATCTTGCGCGATAGTTGCTTTCCACTTATCGCTATAAGTCCGCCGATACCTGTTGACAAGCCCGCAGCCAAGGAGAGGGCAAATGCAAAAAGCACCGGTGAAATTTGTGCATCCATGTATAAAAATCTCCGTTCTTGCAATACTAATGAGATATATGTAACTTGTAGCCATCTTTTTATAACCGCAAAAGTCTACCGTACTTAACTTACTTTCTACAAGGGTGTTTATTATGTCAATGACGCAAGTCTTCGATAATCCTTCTGTTTTTCAAATTGAAGTACCCATGATTGACAATTTTCTTGCCACCGTGAATTGTTATGTCGTTGAATCTGAAGGAAAGTACCTCATTATAGACTCGGGATCTAAGACAAAAGAAGCCTATGCGGTGATAAAACAGGTACTTGATGAACTTGCGATTGATTATTCATCTACACAAGTATTCTTAACACATCCACATTTTGATCACGCGGGCCTCGTCTCGCAGTTAGTTTCGCCAGACGCTCCCGTTTATCTTAGTGCTTATGATTATCAACTGACTAGTCAAGAAAAGAATATCCTTAACGAAGCCTTGTATTTGAAAAGACTGATACACGAGGGTGTGGATGAAAAAGCTGCCCGCTCTTATAAATATTTGCACACCTTTTTTAGGCTGTTTGATGATACAAGCAACAGGCTTGTGTACGTGCAAGCTGGTGACAGTATTGAGCTTGGAGCGTTTAGCTTTCAGGTGCTTTCGGCATCGGGACACACCCCCGATCAGCTTGCTTTGTATGAGGAGAGCAGCGGTCTTTATTTTTGCGGAGACCAAGTTTTAGAACAACTAAACCCAAGCATCGATGTAAGCTTCGATGGCTTGGATTTGACTGGAAATAATATTGCACGTTTGCAGGAGCTACTTGAGCGCAAGCTTATCTTAATGCCAGGTCATGGCAGGGTGAATGTCAAGCCGCAAGAGCGCATTCAAAAACTTCTTGATCATCATCTTAAGCGCAGGGAGGAATTTAAGAGAACTATAGCTGAAAACCCGGGACGTTCTGGCTTTGAAATTGTAAGGGCTGCAAAATGGTCTGCCGACAAGGACTGGTCGCGCCTATCTCCTATAATCCAATCATTAATCTTGCGACAAGGTTTTTCTAATCTCGATCATCTAAAAAACAGCGGCGAGATAGAGCAAAGTATACAAAACGATAAATATTATTACTTTATTCAATAAAATTCAAAAAAATGCCCAACAAACTAATAGTTTTCCTTTAATCCGTCCCTTAATGGTCTAAAATAGAGGCTAATGAGTTTGGGGAGAAAACTTTTATTTATTGCCGAGCTATAAGGGAGGATTTATGGCTGAAAAGCATATGAGCCGTCGTTTGTTTATGCAAACTACAGGCGCACTTGGTGCTTTCGCAATGGCTGGTTCCTTTGCTGCGTATGAGGCGTCACATCTTAAGCCTGCATATGCTGAAGAACCGAATAAGCCAGAAATGGGGCCACCAAATGAAGAGGTGGAGTGGACGAAAGGTCCTGGACCTTTTGCTTTCTACTATGATCAAAACCGTTGTATTGGGTGCAAAAACTGCGCAAAGGCATGCCATGAATACAAGCAATTGCCTGATAGCTTTGTGTATCGTCGCGTTTACTCAAAAGAGCCTGAAAAGCCTGTGTGGGAATTAGACGAAACAGACCTATTCCCAATTGGTTCGCGCACGGCCGATTTCTTATCTATTTCTTGTAATCACTGTGATAAACCTGCTTGTGCTCTTGCGTGCCCAACTACCGCAATGCATATCAAGGAAGATAATGGCCTTGTTTTGGTTGATAAATCAAAGTGTATTGGCTGCGGTTATTGTTATCTAGCCTGCCCATACGATGCACCTCGTATTGATGCTGGCGGAACTAATACTTCAAGAAAATGCAATATGTGCGAAGAGCGCATTGTTAACGATGAACTTCCAATGTGTGTTTACTCATGTCCCGTAAGTGCCTTGGACTGGGGAACTGATGAGGAAATTTTGCAACGTCATCCAGAGGCTACGATTGCAGACGCCGAGCCAATGCCTGATGCATCATATACACTTCCACATTTCTTTATGAAGAAGGTAGATTTGGGAGACAATGCCTCATTAGCAAGTAAACAAGCTGCTAAGAAGGGGAGTGCTGAGTAATGCTTGAACTAGAATCAACTGCGATGCATCACGCTTTAAGCGAGGTTCCCCTAGCTATTTTCACCGCTATGTTTCCTATTGCTATTGGTGCATTTGTCTTTATTTGTATTGCGTTTTGGACCAATCATTTTAACGAAACAGAAGTAAAGAAGATTGATAAACTTTTAATCATCCCAATTGCTCTGAGTGCTATTTCGTTTCTTTTCGCAGTTCTACACCTTAAATATCCATGGCATGCTTACTATATTTTTCACAATATTGCTAACTCGCCCTTATCGCGCGAGATTGCAGGAGCAAGCGTTACCTTTACAGTTGTAACTGCGTACTGGATTTTAGCTTTAGTCAAAAAATTTGATTATCAGAAGCATAAAACAGGCCTAGTACTGTGCGCTCTTGCTGCTTTAGCTAGCCCAATCATCTTAGGTTTTGCATATCAAGTTCCCACCATTATTTCTTGGGGTTCAGTAGGACCATTCATTTATCTGTTTGGTAATACGCTTATAGGTGGATCAATGCTAGGCGCCTTCGTCTTGCTGTTGGCACTCAAACAAGCGGCGGCCGAAGAAATTATCGGTGCTGGAAACAAGGCAGCTAAAAAGGCGGCTCATACCAATCGCCTGAGCAAGAATTCAAAATGGGCTATGTTCCTTCTTGCAATTGCAGGCTTTGTCATTTCTATTATTGGAAACATCGTCCATATGAACGACGTCAATAATATTGTCACTGCCTATGTCATCGGTGCAGAGCACTTTAGTGATATATCACTTTTCTATTGGGTCTATTTCCCACTAGCAATTGTGGCTTTGATTTGCCTGTATGTTGCACTCTTTAAAGAAAAAGGAAAGCTTGCACTATTAGCATGGGTAATTTTCCTCGTCGGATCATTCCTAGGTCGTCTCGCCTTCTATGGAACCTATATTACGGTTGGAATGGGCTAGTAAGACCTTTTTAGTAACATAGTTCTTTCTTGAAAGCAGCCATTTAATGTGGCTGCTTTTTTTGGCGCTGACATACGCAAAAGCTCAAGAAACAAGAGATGTTTACCTTGTCGTCAAAGTAAATTCATAGGTGTATAGATTTAATGACGCTAGCTAAGTGAGAAAAATTCTCAGAATTAGAAATCAAGCAAGTGGATATAAAAGCATTGTTAGTTACGAAACATAAAAATTTTAAGAAAGGCTTGATATGTTAATTTCAGCTAGAAATCAAATTAAAGG
>JAUNLE010000003.1:0-1883 GCA_030532415.1 Coriobacteriia bacterium
GTTTGACAACCCGATGCACAGTACGGACATACGGTTGTCGTTTCAACTGCTCCAACTAGTCGCTCATAGTTGCGGGCCGGCTCTGGTACCAGCGTCGCAGCCTGAGCTTTGTCTGGATCTAGTATGTCTACCAGCGCTCCAGCCGCTAGTGCAGTAGCTGAGGTTTTAAGTAAACCCCTACGACTTACAAGCATTTATCCTCCTTCGAGATTAATTCAGAATAAGTATATCTCTATAAATGGATATTAGTTTAAGTCCTTTATCTTTAAAAAGAATTCTGTGAACGGTTGTAATTTTCTGTTGTACAGCAATTGAGGATGAATACTTGACGTTTTCCGTTTATTATGGTTAGTGCTAGAAATATACCTAAAGGAGATTCGTTTGTCGGTACAAGTTAGTTCTTCTCGACCAATATGGCCAAAACGCGCCATCATCACTGGTGGAATGCCTTATGGCAATAAAAACCTTCACTTCGGTCATGTAGGAGGTGTATTTGTTCCAGCCGATGTTTACGCTCGTTTTCTGCGAGATCGCATTGGCAAGTCAAACGTTATTTTTGTATCGGGAACTGATTGTTATGGCTCCCCTATCGTAGAAGGTTTCAGAAAAGCCCAAGAAGAGGGCTTTGAAGGAAGCATCGTCGATTACGTAGAGCACAACCACAAACTGCAAAAATCGGCACTCGATGCCTACGATATAAGTCTTGATTTATTTGGTGGGTCTGCGCTTGGCAAAAGCAGAATCATTCACGAACAAGTTTCAGAAGACATACTCGAAGAGCTCCATGATCATGGGGACTTAGAAATAAAAACGAGCAAGCAGTTTTACGATACGCAAGCTCAGATGTTTTTAAATGGACGTCAAGTAGAAGGACACTGCCCTGTTCAAGGCTGTAAGTCAAGTAAAGCTTATGCTGATGAATGTGAACTTGGACATCAGTATGAACCTGAAGAGCTTATCAATCCAATTTCGAAATTATCGAATCAAACTCCTGAAATGCGTGAAGTAGCAAACTTCTACTTCAATTTGCCAAAATATAATGAATTTATCGCGCAGCACATCTCGCATTCGAAAGACAATCCTCAAATACGAGCACTCGTTACTCAAACGGCTGAAGAATTTCTTCAAGCACCCATAATTTTTATTAAAAACGAATTGATTGATACCTATCAATCAATAGCCGACAGCCTGCCTGAACATAGCTTTAGAGAAGCCCAAAAAGGCAAGCAGTCCTTTGAAATTGAATTTTCTTCCTATGTTGAACGAGATAAGGCTCGAGATATTTTGAGCGCTCACAATATTAGATTTAGAACCGGTAAAACAATTTTGCCTTTCAGATTAACCGGAAATATTGAATGGGGTGTTCCAGCGCCCGAGCTTGAAGGCATTACAGATCTTACGATTTGGGTTTGGCCAGAATCATTGTGGGCTCCAATTTCCTTTACTCAAACTCTACTTCAAGCGGACATGGAGCAAGAAACTCATCGTTATGCAAGCGACGACTGGAAAGACTGGTGGGCTGATGATGAAGCAAAAATCTATCAGTTTATAGGCCAAGACAATATTTACTTTTATGGCGTTGCTCAGCCTGCGCTTTTCGAGGCGCTCAATTGGGATATGCAGCCTTCAATTTTAGTTGCCAACCATCACATTTTGTATCTTGGTAAAAAAGCATCTTCTTCATCAGATGAAAAGCCACCAAGTGCTGAAGAACTCTTGGCAGCATACACTGCCGAACAGCTGCGCGCGCATTGGATAAGTCTTGGTCTAGATAAGAAGTCGGTATCTTTTGCACCAAAGGCCTTTGACCCAAGCATGCGTATACATGAGGGCATGAGTGATAGAGAAATACAAAATATTAAGCGTCAGGCAGATCCAGCTCT
>JAUNLE010000003.1:1930-2218 GCA_030532415.1 Coriobacteriia bacterium
GTTTAGCTCGCTCATGTTTTTATGGAGCTCAAGACCTTCTTGAAGGCAAAATTCCACACGCAGAATTAGACTACGAAGTTATCTCAGAAATTTCCGAGACCATTATCAACTTTGAAAATGCAATGTATTCGCTTGAGTTCACCAACGCCTTTAGCATCGTTGAAGATTTTATTAGAGATGCAAATAAACGCTGGTCAACCGAGTCGAAAGAGGCTGCTCGCATCGAAAACGAAAATCTTTCTGACAAGGCAAAAGAAGAGGCTTTAGTGCATGCATTTGCATCCTTGA
>JAUNLE010000003.1:2228-11077 GCA_030532415.1 Coriobacteriia bacterium
TACTTATGCATCCAATTGTTCCAAAAGGAACTGAAAAAATAGCGGATTATTTCAATGTGCCTCATGAAGAGTTCTTTAATTGGGAACATATTTTTAAATCATTCGAGGATTTTTTGATTGCTATAAAAATCAACCCGGATGAACACAGATTTAAAGAACTCCCTCCTCGTACAGACTTTTTCAGCAAACATGAAAGTCAGTACGAGAAGTAAAAGCTGAAAGAGAGCTCGCTTTGTTGCACCTCAATTTTAGAGAATTAGCAAAGAACCTTTTTATACGCCATAAAAAGGTTCTTACACTTATGCATGGTGGCTTTACGCGCACATTTGGATGGTCGAAAAACTTAGTCATGCCAAGCGAAGGCCTTCTTTATATAGTTGAATTTTTAGAAAACGATGAATCAAGAATTCTTGCATACGCAGACAAGGCGAAAAGAATATTCATTACGAGCCAAGAACTAAGCATTTCTCCTGCTCAGACTCCTGATATGTACTTTAAAAGACATCCTTTGTACTACCAAACAAGGGGCAGCATCGAGCGAAAAGAGAGCAGTGGTGCTTACACGCAGGTTGCAAGCTACGAACATATCGATGGCCGATTTATCTTACAAGACTCAAAGCTTGACTCACTGATTGAAGACACAAACACATCCTTTGAACTTGAAGACGCCCTCGTTATTGCATTCATTGGGCTTTCAGCCGAAAATCGTGACCTTATCGATGCGCAAGCTCAAGAACACTCGATAGCTCAAACGCAAGCAAGCCAATATTTCTATGAATTTCTAAGCGAAACTCACAGCATTCAGACGATTATGTCCGAGCTGAATAGATATGTGAACAATATTCAAGCCCGAGAGAACCTGGGGAGAAATAATGCCAGGTATCCTTCGGCAAGCGAGCTATATTCAAAACGACTTATCTTGGAGAGCTCCATTCTCCAAGCGAACATTGATCCAGAAGAATATAAGATTCTGGCTCGCTTTTTACTGGTTGAAGACACGGGCTTGCTTTACGCTGTTTTTAGCACGAATGAAGTTTCTGCTTCACTTCGCTTATGGGCCATGATGCTCGAATCTATTTTTAATCGTCTCATGTTAAGCAAGCAAGCTGCTCAAAGTGATCCAAGCGAAGAAGAGCTTGCCCAAATTGACTTAGATCTCATTGAATCAATTGCAAAACAAAGTCCAGCGTTTTTAGAAAACGCAGCCTCATACGATTACAAAACTGATCCTTACGCCTCTTGGGATGCACGTCTTACGTTTTCAGGAGCACTTGCTTCCCTGTCTTTACCCTACAGGCTTGAAACAGACTTTAGACTACCAAAAAATTTATCTCGTTCTATAATCCACATTCGCATCCCTGAAATTGAACTTATGCCACAGCTTCGCTATTCTCCTAGTTTGGACACCTGGCTTGTCCAAACACACAGCGAACTGGAGGTTGCGAGAACTCGGTATGTTGCGCGATTAGTCCATCTTGTTGCTTCCTGCTTTTTTGCCTCATCAAGATATACTGATCAGCTAAGCATTCAAACCATCCTGCTTGGAGAAGACAGAGAATATTCGTTAGGAAGTTTTAGCATTAAGCGCGGCGATTTATTCAAGGATACTAAGCTTGCTCACCAAGACCCTCATACCTTCATCTTAAAATATGGCCAAAGTCTTGAGTATCAAAACAAAATCCTTGTACCGAGCACCGACATTGCATCACTCAAAGATCCAGCCTTCTTCAATAGTGAAGCGTACAAAACAGTCGAGCGCCTTGACGAGCAAATTCCCGAAATATATCAAGGTGATTTATATGCTCAACATACCTCTGAGCTTGCAATTGTTGAAGGAGCAACGCGCCTGCACTACGCAATCGAACTCATTGGACTTAACATACAGGGCAGCACGCAAGAGCGTGTAGGCAAACTTCTCGAGCTCCTCAAGCAGTTTGACGATTCTGATGAGGACCTCAACCATGCAGTTCAACGAACGATAGCAGGACTTATTGACGGCTCTTTAGAAAATGCGTCGAGTATTCAATTAGCTCAAAACATCATTTCTGGCTCCAACTTATCGGTTGCGTTAATGAAGGCGAGTCTCGCATTTACCCAGGGTAAGGTAGAGGAAGCTTACGAAATCGCTAAGGCAGAACTTGACGCGCTTGAGGCAAACGAACCATATCGAGATACAGACGACATAGCTTGGCGTTATTTCTCGACGTATAGCGAGCGCATCTTATACAACAAATATTATGCGCATGACACACGAGAAGTTCGCCTCGTACCCGATGCTTATTTTGAAATCTAT
Source organism: Coriobacteriia bacterium (assembly GCA_030532415.1). Classification (GTDB taxonomy): domain Bacteria; phylum Actinomycetota; class Coriobacteriia; order Coriobacteriales; family JAEZZM01; genus JAUNLE01. The sequence goes on from JAUNLE010000003.1 coordinate 4,522, forward strand.
ATGCTTGCAGCCCTGTGCCTTATCAGTCTCAATAATTTAGATCAGGCGTATCGCGTGCTTTTACGAGCTCTTAACTTAAATCCACTAAACGGGCGAGTTCGACTGCGTTTAGCTCATCTTTTAAAACTGCAAGATAAGCCTGCCGAAGCAATCGAGCAGTTGAAAATATTTTTAAGTAGGGCAAGTATACCGATTGGAATTGGGCTCGCGTATTTTAATCTTGGACAATACTTGTGGGAAGAAAATAATCCTCGTGCAGCACTGGTAAGCTACACCCTGTCCTCTCGCTATCCATCTCCCGTTCAAGAAGAAGCGGCCAAACGACTGGATGAATTAGTTCGCGAAAATCCAAGTCTTGAGAATTTTGATTTTGAAAGCGAGTTATACAGACTTGAGACCCTAGGCATACACGTAGCTCCAAACAAAATCACGCTTGAAGTCCTACAAAATGCTGCAAAAGCTTGTGTAGCACTTGAGTATTTTGCACCAGCGCATCAGATTGTCGCTATGATAGGTCCTATACTTCGTGACGATAGACTTTTTTTGCTTGCCCAGTCACTGGGAGATTAGAAAGTTTATTATAATGAGATTCTATCCATTTTAAAGGAGTGCATATGCCAATTGCTATTCTTACAGATTCAACCTGTGATTTGACATTAGAACAGCTTGACTCGCTCAAGGTATTTATGCTCCCTTTAACTGTGTCCATAAATGGAAAAGATTACGTTGATGTAATCGATATTGATGCTCATAAGTTTTATGAACTCTCCGAGCAGTCAGAAGAGCTGCCAAAATCGTCCCAACCATCGCCCGGAACGATAAAAAAGAAACTCCAAGAAATTCAAGATGCTGGTTTTGATGAATGCATCGCTATTTTTATTAGCTCCGGTCTTTCGGGTACCGCCCATACTGCAGAACAGGTCATTAAAAACTTCACGGGAATGAAAACCTATTTTGTAGACAGCAAGACGGGTTCTGCTGCCCACGGTTTTTTGGTTGAGCAAGCGGCCCTCATGCGAGATCGCGGCCTTGATGCCAAGACCATTTACGAACATATTTTAGAAGCAAAACAGTATAGTAAAATTTTCTTCTGCCCTGCTACCTTAGAAAACCTTGTCAAAGGTGGTAGAGCATCAAAATTCAAGGCCTTTGCTGCCAGTCTTTTAGATATTAAAATCATTGTTTCAGTTGATGAGGCTGGCAATGCCATTCTTGCCCATAAAATGCGCGGTATTGAAAAGGCAAAGCGCACCTTAATTCAAAGTTTTAAGGACTTCGTTGAAAAACATGCGGGTAACGAGGTCCCTTGGGTTAGGTTTGTCAATACGGGTGATGAAAAAAGTATGCTCGCTATAAAAGAAGGTATTGAGAAACTGAATATCCCTTATATCGATAAGGGTGTGTCATATCCAGGTCCCGTCATTACGACACACGTAGGTACCGATGCCTTTGGCTTTGCAATTTGCAAGCCACCTTTAGGAAGTGAAGGCTAAGAAATTTTTAGTGCGCTCATCTTGGGCGCGCTCGAATATATCTTCGGCACTACCCGCTTCAACAATTTCTCCGTCCTGCATAAAAATAACTCGATCGGCAACCATGCGCGCAAAAGCCATCTCGTGAGTAACAATGAGCATGGTAAGGTTTTCTTCGGCAAGCCCCTTCATAACTCGCAAGACCTCTTGAGTTAAGAGCGGATCTAAAGCAGAGGTTGGTTCATCAAAATACAGAATTTCTGGTCGCATCGCAAGGGCGCGCGCAATGGCAAGACGTTGCTTTTGTCCACCCGATAGCTGCCAAGGATACAAATTGGCCTTATCTTCCAAATTCATCTTTGCAAGCATTTCCTGCGCAATTGCCAGAGCCTCTTCGCCTGATTTTTTCGCAACAAGCTTAAGCGGATCTGTAATATTTTGAAGCGCAGATAGGTGCGGAAAGAGATTAAAGTTTTGAAACACTAAACCAAATTTCGACTTTGCAAAGCTTAGATTTTGCTTATTATAGATGGTCCTACCCTGCGCATCTTCTCGAGCAATTTCTTGCTGGTCATACAAAAGATTTCCCTTATCCATAGTCTCAAGCAAGGTTAAAATCCTTAACAGGGTAGATTTTCCCGATCCAGAAGGACCTATAAGCGCCACTACTTCTCCTGGCTTTACTGTAAGTGAAATATTTTTCAAGATGGTATGCTCGCCAAAAGACTTAGATGCATTTTTGAGCTCTACGATTGCTTGAGAATTATTCATGATAGTAGTCCAACTTTATCTCGAGTTTATTAAGCAGGGTTTCAACAATCATGTTGAACAGCCAGTACATAAGACCAGCCATAACAAAGGGAATCATAGAAGCTTGAGAGGCAGAAAGCGCCTTCGCCTGGCTCATAAGCTCGGCGATACCAATTACAAAGGCGAGCGAGGTGTCCTTAACAAGGGTAATAACTTCATTTGCAAGTGATGGAACGATTCGTTTTATAACCTGCGGCAAAATAACGCGCATGAAAGTTTGGCTTTTTGTATAGCCTAAAACCTCTGCTGCCTCCCATTGCCCTTGCGGAATCGACTGGATTCCACTTCGATATATTTCTCCAAAATAAGCGGCATAGTTAATGACGAAGGCAATCAAACAAGCAATGATTTTCCATTCAGTAGAAAGCGAAACTCCCAAAATAAAGAAGGGTCCGAAAAATATTGCAAGAATCTGCAACATAAGTGGAGTGCCACGCATAACTGAAATATACACCCTTGTAATAACTGCGAGAGGCTTAAAAGATGACATTCGAGCAAGTGCCACAAGGACGCCCAAGGGCAAAGAGCCCAAGAGCGTCACAAAGAAGATCAAAAGTGAGACGAAGAAGCCTTGAAAGAGCAGACTGAGCATTACTTCAACAGACATGCATGCACCTATTCTAGTACCCAGCGCTCATAGTTCATACCATATTGTGCATACTTGTTAATAAGCTCTTCAATCTTACCTTGCTTATCGAGTTCAACGAGGGTCTCGTTAACTGCATCGGCAAGCGCTTCATTACCTTTTTTGAATCCTACTGCAAAGTGTTCATCATCTGAAAGACCTTCATCAAGAACGCGATAGCCATTTTGCTTTGCGTTTTGAAAATCAAAAATCGTGAGATCGCAAGCTACGGCATCAGCAGTTCCTGCATCAAGTTGAAGGAATGCTTGGGTGAAGTCACCAATTGTTTCAATGCTGGCAAAGCTTGCAGCAAGCTCTTTTTGCTCGTTTTTAAAGAGGTTATCAGCGGTAGAATCAGCCTGCGTTATAATCGTTTTACCTGCAAGGTCCTTCATGGATTTGATATCTGAATCCGCCTTTACTGCAATAACCTGACGATTAACCATGTACGGTTTTGAGAAGGTGTAGTTATCTTCTCTGCCTTCCATAGTAAACCCATTCCAAATAGCGCTGATTGCTTCTGACTCGATAAGGGCATCTTTTGAATCCCAGTTAATTGCCTCGAGTTTAATATCCCAGCCGTTTTCTTCGGCAACCATTTTTGCAAGGTCAACATCAAAACCGGTGAGCTCACCGTCGTCACCAATAAAGCCATAAGGTGGAAATGCGTTGTCAAGGCCGATGACAAAAGCTCCCCCATTTAGCGGATCAGTGTTAGCAGCACCCCCTGCTTGTCCGTCAGAATTAGCTGCATTTGAGCAGGCAGCAAGTGCAAGTACCGTTAGGGCAGCAAGGATTGCAAGTACCCATTTCTTTGTAGTCTTCATAGTGTACGTCCCTCCATACATTTCTTAAGTAGTATGGTGGTACTTTATCACTATAGTGTGCTAAAGTGCAAGTGAAATTTTAGATGAAGTTAAAAATTTAGATAAGCGGCGCACGAAGGCTTCACCTGGCACAAAAAAATGGCCCCGATATGGAGCCATTTTCGAGAGCTTTATGTTAAAACTTCTAACTTACGCTTTGTGTACGTTAGAAGCTTGAAGCTTACCGTTTTGACCAGTCGTAATTTCGAACTCTACAGCTGCGCCCTCTTCAAGAGTTTTGAATCCATCCATTTGGATTTCTGAAAAATGTACGAATAAATCATCGCCATCTTCACGAGAGATGAAGCCGTAGCCCTTGTCAGGATTGAACCACTTTACAGTACCTTGTGCCATTTCGTGCCTTTCTTTTTTGCTCCTAGCAGAGCAACAAACATGTAAGACTGCTGTGTCTTACTCGATCATTTGTAGCAAAAAAGCTACAGTGTCTATGTTACCCCGATTACCCCCGAGAAAACAGGGCAAATCATGTTATTTTCCTCACAGCTCCTGCACTTCTTGGCTTTATACGGCGAAACAAATCCACTCTGAAACTAAAAAACTTTTGTTAGAATATTTTGCCTAACATATCGATTGCCTGAAACCTCTTTCCGCAGGAGGTATATATCCAGTCTGAATTACTCTTTTTCGATTTTTTGTGATTAAACAGTTCATGATAAGAAATGGCGGGAGAAGTTCCCGCCTTCGGTGGGCCCGGGTCTTATGACCAGCCCTAATTTGTGACAAAAATCTAGTACATTTTCATTAGAAAAGCAAGTTCTTGCTCTTAAACCTTTATTTTACAGTAAGAGGCTTCCTCCACAACTCGAACCAAAACCTGCAGCACAGCTAAAGCACACAGGATTTGTACGTATTTCTCGTTCAGGTAATTCCTGAGTAATAAGATCGGTGATATACAAATCATCTTCACCATTTTTTATCGGAAGACCCGTAACGTGGTTAGGTTCACAGTCATACACTCGCCCGTCATAATCCACAGAAATTTGGTCAAGACACATGAGTTTAGTAAGAGACATAACATTAAAATTATCAGCAAGCAGCTTTAAATACGCATGGAAGCTGCCATTTTTCATGAGTTGCTCTGCAAATCTGCCTAAGGCAAAGTTATTGAAGGCGAATAAATTGGTGAAATAAATACCTTCGCCTTGCATAAGCTTGTCTTTGTAAACAAGCTCTAATTCGTCTTGTGAAGGTGGCAGATACGGACCCGATACGTTATAGACCACATCGAGGACAAGCTTTGGATCTTTTCCGTAGCCAACATCATTGAGCTTGCGAATTGCCTTTATGATGCTTTTAAAAGAACCTGTGCCTCTTTGTGCGTCAGTCTCTTTATCACTGTAATACGGAAGCGAGGTGATTAAATGAACTTTATACTTTGCAAAGAGCTCTATGAACGGCTCAAATTTTTTCGTATTCAATAAGGTCGCATTTGTACGCACGATAACTTCATCAAAATCTTTTGATGCTTCTAAAAGCCACGGGAGATGAGGGTTATATTCAGGAGAACCACCGGTAATATCAAGCGTTTTGAAGCCTTTATCTTTAAAGACTTGCAAACAAGCTTCCATCGTCTCTTTGCTCATACTCTCGGTGTTTTGCGGACCACAAGGAATGTAGCAGTGCGAGCATGAAAGATTACACTTATAAGCAATATTCATCTGCATGGTATGAGGATGTCTTGAAGGAAGGATAAGAGGTGCATCCACTCGTTCTTCAAAAGTTTTATATCCCATCATTTCGTATGCATCTTCAAGCTCTTTAAGCATGTGCTTATCAACAAGCTTTGACGCACTTTGTGCTTGAAGCGCCTCATGTAAATCAAAAGCGCCTAAGTGCTCTGACTTTTCGCTTACCTCGAAATGTTTGGCATATCGAGACTTCGTAAGAATCTGAGCCACAACATCACTTACGGGACGTGCTTTGCCTTTTATAAACCTGTTGTCTTCATCAAAATCAAAATAACGAGGAGTTTCCGGCATAGTGCCAAGATACGTAGCTACTTGACCATAATTTTCATGGTGCAGTAAGGCTGAAGCATCGCTATCAAAAGGTTTAAACACTCTTGCAAGTCGAGAGCTAAAGTTAATAAATCCAAGTTTTGTTTGAATTTTAAAATCGTTGGTGTGAACTGCATCTACCGACTGATAAAAAACCGGTGAGAATCCTGTTTTTAAGAGCATGGTTTCGAAATCTTTAGTATAAAGAGCGCCACCCAAACATTCGCCTAATAAAACCGGGTCTTCGCGTATATCATCAGGGATTCTTCGATCGGCGTAAATATCTGAAAAATAAAGTTCTCCACCTGGTTTTAGGACACGAAAGATTTCAGAAAATACCTGGTCTTTAAAAGGTGAGAGATTTACCACACAATTCGATACTACTAAATCTACGCTTTCATCTGCAATTCCAGCACTTTGTAAATCTTCGATATAGGCCTGAACAAATGAGATATTGCTTTTTTCGTATCCATACGTTTCTCTCATAACATCTTGATATGAGCGAGCGAAATTAATTTGCTCGTCAGTCATATCGACACCGATGACTTTGCCATGTTCTCCGACAAGTTTTGAAAGAATATATACATCCCTGCCTGAGCCACAACCTAAATCAAGTACCGTAAGGCCTTCAAGCGCAGGGGGAATTGGGGAACCACATCCGTAAAATTTCTCAACAACCTCATCTTCCACAAGCTTAAGCGCGTCTATAACATAACGCGGCATAGCGACATTACTACAACAGGTCGTTGCATTCGTTTTTAAATC
>JAUNLE010000003.1:11106-51195 GCA_030532415.1 Coriobacteriia bacterium
TTTTAACAATATCAAGCGTCAGATTGTTATCCATATATTTAAGCCTTTTATCCTTAATTAATAGCGTGAAGACCTACCACCATTTCTTCGTCCTTCGTCAAAAAATCCGAAGCATTCTAAGAAAATCGTTTTTGCCTTCACGTTAAATTGAGTGCAGGCTTCATCAAGTGCGTCTTCTATAATTTCTGCCATAGTGTCCGATTCACAGACAGCACGGGCGTTAATAATCAAAGCGAGTGAATAGTATTCTTGCTGTAAGACCTTATCGTGTTCGATATCATAATCAATTCCAATTAAGGAAGACTTCAAATAGTCTTCTCCCTCACCTGCTGCAAATAATTTTAGGTGAGGAACATTTCTTTTTGCTTCGATAAGGCCATTTCTAATTTCTTCAATTAAGAAATCAACAAACTCGTTAAAATCGATGTTTTTGCCGTCGCGCTCAGATAAGAAAACGCGGCGATTATACCAGCACATCAACTCTTCGGCAGAATCAAATTCTTTAGAGCCATAACCAATTTCTTTATGTTCAGCTAAAGATTCATGCGTCATTAAATATTGGGCGAGCTCGTGAATTCCTTCACCTGTTTTCGCTGAAATTTCGAAAAGTTCTGCATCAGGATAGGCTTTTTTAATAAAGTCAACGAATTTTTTTCGCTCTTCATCAGAAAGTAAGTCAACCTTATTAAGTGCAATAACATCCGCTTCTGCCAACTGAGCATTAAGCAAAAAACGCATTTCTTCAGGAAGATGAATATCTTCACTTTCTGGTAGCACTAAGCGCATTCTCTCGGGATCAGCTAAACATAAGAATGGAAGGAGGGTGTATTGATCAGGATATTCTTCTTTGAGCTTGATATACACATGGTCAAGCGCACCAATTCCGCTTCCCGGAATGTCGCTCATAACTAATTGAGCTCCACCTTTTGCCAGGCGTTCTATATGATCAACAAGATCTTCGGTAACATAGCAAATGCAGTCACCGCGAATCTCAGCAATTTCAAGATCTTTTGTACGAGTATAGTCAGCATCGACTAAATTTTTTGCACCTAAGTCATTAGCAATAATGGCAGACTGCATTCCTAAAGCATTAAATTCGCGAGAAAGCGCTATCATCGAGGTAGTTTTTCCAGAACCTAAAAAACCACTAACAATCATATACTTTGTGCGCACAATATTACTCCTTCATTGTTACTGGATAATAAGGACATTGCTCCTTAATACATTCATTATTTCTCTTATAAAATGCGCAGCGTATTTGCTTTGGCATTTCAAAACTCACACCAAGTTCTTCTTCGATATATAAGCTTGCTTCCAGTAAGGCGGTGTATCCTGTTCTTTTGCAACAACGGCACCCACCAATATCAGCAATGGCTCCCAGTGCATTTGAAGTAAGTTTTAAAGGATGTTTCCACATCTTTTCATTCAGTGGAGTTGATCCGAAAATGATACTTGCCGCCTGTCCAACACTAGCAGCTGCCCCGCACACACCCCAATATCCGCAGGTTCCTCCAGGAACGAGAGCCGAACGATTTTTCAATTCTTCCAGTGCTTCTATCCTGTTAAATGTCTCATGCTTTTGCTCTTGTACATTATTTGCATAAGCACTTATGAGTGCCGCACCAACCAAGGTATGATGTTCTGGACCATGAGGTGAAAAGCTTACGTCGCGCATCCCTTGATTGAGTATCGTAATTGGATTTTTGCTATCGCTTTTCATCGTGAGTTCAAGTGCTTTTTCTACACCCTGTGCACGGTGACAATTGCTGCATATATAGTGCTCATCTTCACAACAACAAAGCGTCTTTTCGGATTTACCGCACACCATGCAAGTGAGCTCTTTTGCTTTTTGAAAATACATCAGAGGCTTTTCGCATATAAGACAATTTGCCTGCGCTTTTACTTCCATAGACCTACCGTTTCAATTATATTAAGAGCTCTTAGCGCGCTTATTTTTAGCAAGCACAAATAAGAACACTACTAGACAATATCTAATAATAGCTTCTCACGTTATTGTGTCAATCTTGTATAAGCGAGAAGCGCTAGACTGGTATCCACAGATAAAATAGATACGATGATTATTGTAACGTAAGCAAAAACAAGCATAGTACTGATATAAATTCACCTCTAAAGGAGCTCAAATGACATCCCACACATTTACCTTTATGGGAACGGGGGCAGGCTGTGGTGTTCCAGCCTTTTTCTGTGATTGCAAGGCCTGCGAAGAAGCACGGCACAATCCAAAAGCTCGCCGAGGCGATTGTTCGGTAATGATAACAGGCAGCAAAAAGGTACTCATCGATACCCCACCTGACCTTCGTCATTATCTTATCCGAGAAAATGTTCGCTCTATCGATAGGCTTTTGTATACTCATGCACACTATGATCACCTTGGTGGTCTTGGAGAGCTTGAATATATGTCTCGCTTATACACAAAAGAGCACATAAGTACCTACGCAAGCAATCGCGCTTTATCGACTATCAATCATGAGTTTCATTATTTGAAAGATATTTTAGACGAGCATGAACTCGAGCCCTACGCTTCTTTTACCTATGATGACGTTAACTACACAGCACTGCCTGTACAACATGCTCCCGGAACTTATGGATACCTTATTGAAACCCCAGCTACCAGGCTCTTTTATGCCTGTGATACCGGAAAGCTTCCCGATGAAACAGCAAAATTGGTAAAAGACTGCGATATTTTAATTCTTGACGGAACATACTGGGAAAGAAGTTGGTCTCCTGAAACTCACAACAGCATTCAAGGTGCGATTGAACAGGCGTTTAAGCTGAATGCGAAGAAGTTCTACCCCACCCACCTCGCAATGCACTACGATACAGCTATAAGCTTGGCAGAACTTGAAGCCTATGTAGCGCAATACGAGGGGCGCGTTGAGATTCCTTACGATGGTTTATCGATTGCTATTTAGTTTATAAACCCGCTCAGTCGCCTAGGAACAGGAGCAAGAAGATGCTGCTGATGATTCATCTTCTTCATCGGCAGCATAGGGAATGTTTCCACATCCAGGGAAAGGTCCATAGTGTACATGGCGATTTCCGGTAATCTTAAAATACTTGCCTACACGAGTATCTTGTACCATAGCGCAAGAATTTCCACAGACATCCAGAGGAACATCTTTCTCAAAACGGTGATGGTCATCTAGGTCGTAAAATGCTCCAGCACCTTCTATACCACCTAAATAGGTAGCAGTTTGATTATATTGTTCGCAGAGGTCTTCAAGCTTATCTGGAAGTTTATAGGTTCTAAAGGTGCGTTTGAAGTAGGCAATATCGGCAAAGCGTTCATCTTGTATACGAAGAGGCCTTGTGCTCACGTGTCGTGTGGTCAACCAGCCTGCCTGGGTCATTAAGCGTCTAAAATCCTCTATATAAAGAGCATTTGACAAGCCATTGGGCTCTTCACCTTTTTTCTGGAGCAAATTAAGGGGAATGCGGCGGTCTGCAAAAATATCGCAGCCATAAAACTCGCCACCATAATTAAGAACCCTGAACACTTCCGCTAAGGTTTTTTGCACATTGTTACAGCGTGACAAACTTCCATTACTTAAAACAACATCAATGCTTCCTGATTGAATTTTATTGAGCTCATCGAGCGGGAATGCAAAAAACTGGCAGTTTTCAGGGGCGTTTTTAAGAGCAATGTCGATTAAAGCTTCGTTTTCATCAACACCAATAACAAGCCCATTTTCCCCTACCAACTTTGAGGCAATGTATGCATCACGACCTGCACCACAGCCCAAAACGAGAACTTTTGCACCTTCGAGCGCAAGCGGAAAAGGATAGCCAACACCCCTTGTGTGTTCTAGGACATCACTTGGAATGTCTTTTACAACTTCCTTCAGGTACTCTGGTACTGCTCCTGGTGAATATAAGTCTGCCATTAAGCCAACCCCTTCTTAATATTGGTGCTTCTAAAAAAATCGACCTCCGCAAATATTCACGAAGGTCGAAAAGAAATAACTATAGTAGTCAGAATGTAAACTAGTTGCGTGCAAATTTCCTTAGTGCCACAAGAGCTAAGCCCATGCCTGATAACGCAAGCGTTGGGATTACTGCACTAAGTCCTTTTCTAGATTTCATTCCAACTTATTCCTTTCTATTGTTAGACCACTACATTCTACTTCATCTTTTATAAATATTCTCATCAATATCTTAGAAAGGATCAGCCTAAACTATGAACGGAAGCAATACTTTAGTCTTCTAGTTGATCAGCCAAAATTTCTCTAAGTTTTTGAGGAAGTATCTGAGGATTAAAAACAAGTTGCGTATGTTTGGTAATAGGGTTTCCCGCAAATTTACCTATATTAATATGTCCTACATATACTTGCGGTGGCATATTCAAAACTGCTTTTCTCGCCTTAAAAGCATCAGCAAACATACCATCGCCAACAATCAGGCATAAAATTTTTCGTTTAGGATCAACATTAGCAGTAGCTTGAATGTACTTTAGCGCACCTGCAACAATCGTCTGCTCACCTGTTGGATGCAAGAGACATTCATAGGCCGTTTGCACTTTTTCTTTTGGATGATAGGTAGCAAGTTCGGTTAAAGGTGCCCACCCTGCAGCAAAGGCAATAAGCTGGGTGCGAACATCAATACCAGCTCCGTGATGAAGTGTCTGGGCTTTTTCGAATGCTCTCTCTAAACCTCGAATTAGGCAATATGCCATGTCAGTAGCCGAACGAGCCTTTTCTCCTCTCATAGAACTCGAAATATCTAGCAGCAAGAATACGTCCATTCCTTCGAATAGCCTGTCTTGCATACGGATATCTTTTTTTATCTTTTGCCAAATGGGCTGAGGTGTATCAGACTCAAGTGCTCTCATAAGTGCAATTTGAGCATTGGGGTGGATACGAGATCCACTGTATGACATGCGAGATGCATAACGTGGAACCATCAGCGTCTCCTGGGGATGCGCGATTTGTAAAAGCAAATCAGAAATTTGCTCAATCTCCATCTCCCAGTCGCCCATCTTAATCTCTTGTGATTGTTCAGATTCACGAATTTCCATTGAACCGATTTGCGTTTGATCTTTTCGATTAATGGTATTCATGGTGGGAGACTGCGAGTCATCTGGTTCACTGCGACTTTGAATCAAAAGGTCAATATTACCTTTTTCCATAGCCTCAAGAGCACCATCAATACGATTTTTGTAATCGTGTTCATCTCTCATATGTGATTCATCAGAAAATGACTGCATTGAAGCAGAATAATCATCTTCTAACTCATAGAGGTTGAGGAAATTCCACGCATCTTGCGTATCTAGGTCAATACGCAAAAGAGTTTCGTATGGTTTCCACAAAAGGCGTTTTGCCATTTCATGGCGGTCAGTATAACTCAACGACAAGTCTTTAATGTAGCTCTCAAATTCGTTGGTTAAATCCGTATGCTCAGGTATGGTTCCTATATAGCGTAAAATTAATGGATGAATAACGGCCTGCAGATTCGATTCGAACACATAAAATTTCAGTGCCGATAAAAACTGCATATGAAGCGGGTTATTGCGCATAACATGAGGAGCTTGACGCGATAAATATTGATCCATACGCTTTTTAGCGTAAGGTATATGCTCCATACGAGCTAATGCAGCCATTTTATCGATTTTCGAATGAAAGTAACGCTCATACTGATCGTTGCGGCATAGCCTTACAGGCTCATGTTTCACGAAAGTCTCGTCGGTATAATCATACAGCTGCTCAAGATGCTCAAGAATAAACATCGTGTCTATTTCTTCGAGCGTTAAATGACCCTGCACACCATATCGATCCAAGGCAACGTTTGCTAATTTTTCGGACTCGTTAGGATTAAACTGGCATACGATACCTTCGCTCGTGACCATAGCTGCAGACTTCACGTCTTCGCTTATTCGAATTGAAATCCTCTTAAAACCTAAGACATTGGCAATCGTTTCAATTTTTTTATTTAATGAGGCAGCGCGTTGAATGGCAGACATTATTACCCCAAGAGTACCTGTATTTGCTGCGCAATCTCGAAGTTCTTATGAGAACCTGCTTGATCTAGGTTGTGCAAAATCTTTGTTATAAGGTTGTCATCCAAGCGTTTACCTGGTAAGTTTCCTTCACTTGCATCACTTACAACGCGATACAATGCACGAGGAGTAATACAGTCGCTCATCAATGATTCTGCATCATTTTGAGTTTGTGTCTTCATATCGTTTTCTTCAAAAACTGCAATAACGTCTTTTGCAGGATTTGAATAGAGATATTGGGTTGCAAATGCTAAACGAGTGAATTTTTCGAGCTGATCGAGGTCTATATATTCACTAGGTAAGCCATCATAGTCACATGCAGCAGCATAAGCCATGCGCATAAGAGTGTCGGAAGTCTCTAAGAAACTTGTATTGTGAGCATCTGGATAGTGTCTAAAAACAATATCAAAACGGTCACGCAAAGCAGGATCTAAAATCTCACGGTGCTTATAGCGAACTGAAGCCTCATTTGCAGTTGCAAACACAGCAAATCCGTGAGCAATGGTTACGAACTCACCTTTTTCTTGAATGAATACTTTTTCGCCTGGCTCTCTTAAGAGTAGGTCTTGCAAACGAGCGATAATAGCTTGATCACCGAAGTTAATTTCATCAAGTAAGAGCGGCTTACCCTCTCTCATAGCCTTGAGTAAAACACCATCGACAAACACAAAGGTTTTATTCTTTGCATCATGCTCAATTTTTCCGATAAACTCATCACTCATCATATCGCCTTTGATTGACAAGATTAAAGGCTCATCGGTATAAAGACTCATAACAAACTTGACTATTTGGGTCTTTGCAATACCCTTATCGCCAACGACTAGTGTTGGATGAGAGTTTAAGATATTACTTATGATTTGGTTTATATCGGCAAGCGTATCTTCATCGAATAGCAAACCATAGGTCTCAAGGGTGTATTTATCCCAAATAGCTTGAGCTTGTCGTACTGAATCCTCATCGCTTTTCTTTATAAGTTCATCTAAAAGCTCTTTTTGTTGAGAAATACTTTTGACATAAAATTCAAGTTCATCGGCCGTAAATTCCCTGCCAACAATATTTGCCACAAGCATAGATTTCCATAACAATAAGTATGAATTAAAGAATGCAATATGTTGCTTATATAGCTCAGTTGCGACTTGGTTTTTCTGTTTAATGACAGATAGCTGTTTAGCAAGACTCTCAAAAAGATTGCGAATAAGTTCAGCCTTATCCGAATCATGTTCTTGTGTCTTAAGGGCAAGATCTTTAACTTGTCCATCAGAGGAAACGAACTCTTCTAAATTGTCTAGCGTGATATCTACATCATAGCTTTGAAGTGCAGATACAAATTTTACTAGCTTTTGTTTTTGCAATTCTGAAATAGCAGTATCGTTGAGCTCTTGAGATTGAATAGTAATGTTGGACATATTTATTCTTTCTTTAGAAATGGATAGTGTTACCTAATATTATGTACCAAATTTTGTTTTATTTTGATACGTAATAGCGCAACTCATTGGTGACTTGACGATAGCCTTTCGCTTATTCGGATTCTTTGCGATTGCGCCAACAGGACAAACCTTAGAACACAACATACATCCAACGCAAGCTTCTTCATCAATTTCAATAAACCTGCGAACCATGAACATTGAACGTTGTGGACCGTGCATGAAACCTCCTTTCAATAAAGAAAACCGGTAGCTTTATAATATCAACAAGCTACCGGTTTTCAATTAAATTAAGGTCTTACTGTTTTAAACTTCGTCTTAATCCTCTATCGGACTTATTCAGTAATACCGTTGTTAATCTGAACGTCAGATTCTGGAGTCTCAGCGTACTTAACTCTGCGGTCAGTGAAGAGTTTCTTCTCGTCGTCAGAGATTTGGCTCTCGTCAAGCTTTCTGAGTTCTACGCAGCCAAGCTTGTCGAATTGATCGTTGAAGTAAGTACCACCGTTGAGGTAGTCAGCTCCAGTGAACCATTGATCGGTACGATCTGCAGGATCGATGCATGGATATACGCGGCAGAGTAAACCACGGGTTGTCCAGGTAGCGGTTGCAGCATCTGAACCCTCAACAGAACCATCAACAAGTACGTTAACGTTAGAGATGAACGCACCTTGGTTCCATGGATCCTCAGCTGGGAGCTCTGGATACCACCATGAAGGCATTGCTTGAACAGTACCCTTGATGATAGCTTGGTCAACGTGAGCAACTTGCTTAATACGTCCGCGCTCGTTCTCAATCCATACCCACTCACCATCACGGATACCATACTTACGTGCATCCTCACGATGGATGTATACAGAAGGATAAGGGAAGATTGAACGGGTACCTTGACCAGGAACACGGTTCTCTGAGTGATAGAGAACAGATACACGACCACCGGTGGTTAGACGTAGTGGATACTTCTCTGCTAACTCTGGATCAGATAATGGAGTTTCTGGAAGCTCGTGGTAGTAAGGTAATGGGCTGTATCCAAGGTCTTCCATGAAGCATGGAACAATCTCTGCCTTACGTGATGGAGTAGCGAAACCGCAAGTCTGACCGTTTGGTAAAGTTTCTGCATACTTGTAGAAACGGGTGGTGCTTGGGAAGTAAGTACCTTGCTCAACTAATTGATCATAGGTTAAGTCAGTACCACGTGAGATACGGAACTTAATGAGGTCCTCGTAGGTCTCCCATGGCCATTGCTCTTCTTCACCAAGACGGATACCGAGTTTACGGAAGAAGTCGTAGTCCATGATACGATCGCCAACTGGCTTAGAACCACGGTCACCGCAAACTGAGAAGTCGTTAGCATCCTCAGCAGTGGTGTAGCATGGACGCTCAAGTGAGTCACAAGCAGGGATGATGTAGTCAGCTAAAGCAGCTGCTGGCGTCTTCCAGTACTCAACATCAACGATGAGTTCCATGTCCTCTTTCATGATCTTCCATAAACGCTTAGGATCTGGAGCCCATGCCATTGGGTTAGATGACCAAATGATCATACCCTTTACTGGATATGGATCGCCGAACTCCATTGCGTCGTACATTAATACTGGTGAGCAGAGGAGTTGGTGAAGCATTGGACGAGGTACACCGTGGATCTTACGATACTCGCGGTCGATAATCTCGAATCCTTGCCAGCTCATTGCACGGAAGTGATCCCAACCGATGTATTTCTTACGAACCTCAGGATCTACAACCTCAGACATTTCGAGCTCAGAGTCACGATATGGGAAGTGCTTGGTTCCGTCAAGATCAGGTACAGGACCAGGTTCACCTACGTACTCACCGCCAGGAACGTCGATGTAGTTGAGGATGATACGCATGATGGTCTTGGTGATACAGAGGTTTGAAGCGTTAGGACCGTGTTGGTCACCACCGCCAAGACCCCAAGTAATGAAGCCGTGACCGTTAGTTGCATATACGCGAGCAGAATCAATAATCTTGTTCTCAGGAATACCAGTGATAGGTGATGCCCATTGTGGAGTATATGGCTCAGCCATTTCCTTAACAGCTGCCCATGCAGTGAGACATTCTACCTTGCTACCGTCTTTTAAGGTAACAGTGAATTCACCGTCGATAGCAGCATCAACAGCGCCATCTTTCTTGTATGCGTTAATATCTGAGTTCCATACGAGAGGAGCGTTTTCTTCTTGATCCCAGACGATGAAGTTACCGTGCTCTTCACCCTCGAATACTTCGTCTGCACGAAGGAGGTGTCTGTTCTCTTTGGTCATCAAGAATACACCGTTTGACCAGTATTTGATGAAGTCGGTGTTATACCATTCATTCTCGATGATTTGGTTTAACCATGCAAGTGATAATGCGTGGTCGGTACCTGGATAAATTGGGAGCCAGATATCAGCAAGTAATGCTTGGGTGGTGCAGTATGGATCAATAACGATCATCTTAGGCTTTTTGCCTGGACGGTTCATAGCTGCTAAATATTGACGCCACATTGGTGATTGAGGACCATATTTCTCAGAAGCACTCAAACCCCAGATAACAAAGGTATCAGCATAGTCGATACCAACTGGTGAGAGAGCCTCGATTGGCCAACCAACCATAGCCATGTTGAGTGAGTAGTTCCAGCACCAGCAGATAGTACCAGGATCGCAAACGTTACCTGGGTTACCAAGGTAGTTCATGAAACGAGTACGTGACCATAGGTGATCTGAACGATAAGTACCCTCGAAAGATACAAGAGTCTCAGGACCATATTTAGCGATTAACTCTTTGATCTTGTCAGCAATTTCATCCATTGCTTGCTCGAGAGGAATTTCTTGCCATCTATCCTCACCACGTTTACCAATACGCTTCATAGCGTGGTTAATACGCTTTGGATGATAGTGCATCTGGATAGCTTTTTGTCCTTTTTCACCGATACGGTCACAAAGAACAGTACCCTCTTTCCAGTTAGGTTTGATCTCGACAATTCGATCAGTTTCGGTATCTACACCAATAACGATACCGCAGTTGAGGTGACAATAAAAGCAACGTGAATACGTCCATTGTACGCCATGTTCATCAACATACTTGTTAGGCATGTCGTAAGGCAACACAATTTGCTTTCTTTCTTCCGCCATCTCTAACCCCCTCCTACTTTCTAAGTGATAGGTAATATTTGTAGACGCTTCTCTCGTGGCACCTACGTTACGTTATCTATTATTCAAGACTTCCTGTTTATTTGCATGACCCTTATAAGATGATTTTTTAGACTACTAGTAGGGTGATGCCTAGGGTGACAGCCCTTTAGCTAGGATAATGTACTTTTCTTAAAAGCGTCCACTCTATTGTTTACCTCGAGTTTTTGGTAAATATGGGCAATATGTGTTTTCACAGTATTTAAGGAGATATTGAGCGACTGGGCGATTTCTTTTCTCGACAGGCCCAAATTAAGGAGTTCTAGAATCTCATTTTCACGATCGGTTAAATTCGCATCGAATGAAGCTTCTGCAACTGCCTCGGTTTCTTGGTTATCGCCGAAATTACGCAGAATATTTCGGATGAAGTTTTTGGCAGACCAATTACTTTTACTGGTGTTAAGCACTTCATGCAAAAGCACGTGCATCTTATCTCCTGCATAAACAAAGACGTCCATCTCTTTATTTTGTTCAGCAAGACTTAAGAGACGATTGAGCTCTTTTTTTGCCTGGCCTGATTTTCCAAGCTCTTCTAAGGCCATCACCCGTAAAGTTCTTCCATTGAGTTCAGATGAAATTAAATCAAGCTGGATTGCTCGTGCTATAAAGTTTTGAGAGTCTTCTAAAACCTTTTCAAACTTTCCCATCTTATAGTCAATCCAGGAGAAGATAAGCTCGCCTTTCAGACGGACAATAGGGTTATTGCATGCATTTTCCACAATCATCGCTGCTATATCTTTTGCCTGGTCGTAGTAGCCCATTTCAAAGACAATCTGAGCGTAAATAAGGTTACCTAAGAAATTTACTCCCCTTGGCAGGCTTTGCGGTTTAATTTCTACCGCCGCCTTGGTGACTAAGTTAAAGGCCTTTTTCTGTTGTGCAATCATATTAAGATAGAGTGCCTCAATAAATTTAAGCTCGAAATACATATCTATATTTCTTGTTTTAGACAGTCTCTTCTTCGCGCGCTTTAAATACGTTGAAGCCTCATCCAGACGACCTGTCTTAATACATATATATGCAAGGGCAGTATTCAAGGCACCGTACAGCGAAAAATCTGGAGGACAAACCTGGAGCGTATCGCGACACATTTGTTCTGCATCCTCATACTTACCAGAAAGTATGTGCGTCCAACAAATACCAAGACTGCTAAATATAGCGAAAAACTTCGAATGAGCTAATTCGGAAAGCGAATGAGACTCAAGATAATACTTTTCGGCTAAAACAAAGTTTCCCGCATATTGATAGGCTTCAGCCAAATCATAGATAATGATGCATTTCAAAGCATGAGGTAGGCTATCTTTATAGTCTTGTAATAGCTGTTCGTGCTGGTCAATAAGGTATTGGTATTCTCCACGCAAACCTTCACACTTAACCAAGACATAGCGCTGTATAAGTGTGATCATTTTTGGATCAAAATAAAATACCGTATGCCGCTCATCAAACAAAATGGTTTGACCTTGGGCGAGCCTATAGTCTTCCATAAAGATATTGAGCCACTCAAGCAGTTCTTCTCTTCTACCTGCACATAAGTAGGCCCACATTACGAACATTGCTGTGAATGCATTCGTTTTGATTTGCTCGGCATTCATCTCACAAATGTCCATATAAAACTTGATATTAGAGCTCTCTTTCATAACCGTAAGCGGAGCGCTCAGATTTTTTATGTAGTCGAAATCGCTTGAGAGCAGCAAAAATTTTACTGCCTCGTACTTTTGACCATCTTTCTCAAACCACTCACTTGCCAAATAGGAAAGCTGCCTAATTGAGTCAAGACGAATCTGCATGAGTTTGTTTCTTAGCCAGCGTGAAAATACTGGATTGAACTCATACCAACCGACTTGTTTTGGGTCTTCTTCGATAAATAGATTGAGTTTTAAAAACTTGTCTAAAACGACCTGAGCATCGTATCTGTCGAGCATGTAATTGCACAAGGATGCATTACAGCGCAAAAGCAGTGATGACTCTACGAGAAACTCTGAATCCAAGTTACTAATGGGCAAATCATCAAGACAGGCGGTGAAGAAGTTATGTACAAGTGAATTTAAGACATCCTTATCAAGATGCTCGGTTTGAGGCAGCTCATCGTGGGCCGCTGCCTCTATATAGGTATAGGTTCCTAAAAACCAACCCTTCGTATAGTCATAAAGTTCATCAAGTACGCTGCTTTCAAGTAGTTGTGGCGCATGCTCTTGTGCGATAAGAGCGGTTTCTTCTTTTGATAAATTAAGCGCATCATTGGCGAAGACATAAACGAAATTTCTAAAGTCTGCACGTATGAGCGTGCGCGTAAAGTAATTTTCAGCTATCACAAGATGAAATTTAGGCGGCATATACGAGCAGAAGTCATTAATAAAATCTACTGACTTATTGAAATCAAGCTTGTCGAAATTATCTAAAAAGATAACGACATCTTTGCTTTTCGGATTGCTGCTATATCTATAAAGAGCATTACTTAGGGCAAGTAAAAACTCTTCGTTTGTCGCAAAATCTTCTTCAAACAGGTCATCAAGCTGGCCTTTTTCGAAAATATTGCTCAGCCCTTGCAAGAGATAGTACTTTAAATTTTCGAAGGTCACAGCAGTGCCATCAATGGTAAGCCACATCTCATGGAATGCATCTTCAGATAAGGAATTGTAACAATCATATAAAAAGCTTGTTTTACCACTTCCTGGAGGTCCCTGAATTATGAGTATTTTGTAGTCAATGAGCCGATTGAATTCTTGAACTAATCGATCTCGTTTTTCAAAACGATTGGAATTATAAGGAGGTATTAGCCTGCTTAAAACAAGTGTTGGTTTCTTGTGGCCCTCTTGCGTATCAGCCATGTACATATACCGTCTCCCTATGTACTCTATTTCTATTTATTCACATCTAGGTATAGCTCTATGCTCATAAATAAGATTAATCTATTATATTTTTATATATTTATGTAAATGTACTTTTAATACTTGTAATTTAAATATTTCCCCACAGCTATTGTAACAAAAAAGGTTTATATGCAGGCTACGAGCGTAACCCTCCTCCATGAGTTTTAGACAAATTCTTCACCCTTTGTATCACCCTTAAAAAAGCACAAAAATCATCCAATGTCCCACTTTCCTATCTGCTGTTTCATAAGTATTATAGTTAGGGAAGGGGGATATAATGGATACATGTACTGTTTGCGGAACTGAAAAAGTTGACTTAGTAAAAAATGGCTTTCCGTTTTGTTTGTCTTGCTACAACAAGTCCATGGCTAATGCGTATGGGCATCAAGAAATCAAAGAAATAGAGAAGCTCGAAGTGGTGGATGAACATGGTTTTGCACACACTTTTAAGCTTGAAGGCTATTCTTTGGGTCAAGACATTCAATGGGGAGCATTTGAATGCTTAGATGAAGAGGCGCGAAAAAACGGGCGCCAAGGATATGAGTTTAAAATTATAGAGGACTCTCAAATTCCACAAGACGAAGCGGTCGAAAAACTTAGAAGCATCGTTTTACATAATATGAAAAACACCTCACTTAAGAAAACTGAAAGCCCATTTTATGATGAAACCTTGTTAAGTCGTGATGATTTTCATTTTTCATTAAATGATGAAGGCTTTGCATACATAAGTGTGGGTAAAGATAATACATTAAAGCTTATTATTGACGGATATGAAATAAGCTCCGATGAGTTTTTGAAAATGCTTTCACGTATGGAGGCCTACCAATTCCATTGGAAATTTAGTGATTCATGGGAAAACTCTTAAGCATTTTCCCTTAGCAAGAAAGAGAGAATAAGTATGGCATCAGACCACAAATCAGCAATGAAATTTCCTGAAATTGAGCTTAGTTCATATGAACCAGTTCAAATTACCTTAAAGAAAATCGAAATTTCAGACAAGGATATAGAAGACCGCATGCGTCAAAATGCTAACAGTTTTGGCATGACCTATGCTGATAGCCCTGAGACCGAGGTGTCGGAGACTTCAATTGTTGATTTTGACTTGCAAGTTGATTTAAACGGAAAAGACATTCCAAATCTTACTGGTAAAAACCGTATGCTCGATTTAAACGTACCAATGATGCCTCAAAGTTTTAACGATGAAATTATTGGTATGAAAGTGGGAGAAACCAAGGAATTTATCTTTAATACTCCTGGTAATGCTGATCTTGAGAGCGAAAATACGACTACCGACTTCCACGCAGTTGTAACTATTAACAAAATCAAAGATCGCGTTGAGCCTGAAATCACTGATGAATGGGTTAAGCAGTATATTCCTTTTGTAAATACTGTTGAAGAATTCCGTCAACAAGCTCGTGATGAAATTCAATCAGAGATTAATGAGTTTGCAAAAAATGAGAAGATTTCTCAGGCTGCTAACAAATTATCTGAAAGATTTGAAGGTAAAGTTGGAGACGAACTTTACAAGCAAGTTATGGACGATTTAAAGAACACCTATGAGCAACAAGCACAATCAATGGGTCAAACTCTTGAAGAAGCCTTGAAAGAACAAGGTAGCAGCATGCAACAATTCACTATGACCTTGATGATGCAAGCTCGTCAAACCGTACGCCAAGGTTTATCGCTTGATGCATGGGCTCGCCATTATAACATCACTCCAAAAGACAACGACATCAATATGATGTTAGAGACTATGTATCCTGGCCAAGGTCAACAAATGCGTGAGCAGTTCAATGAAAACCCAGAACAACTCGAAGGTTTAGAAATTGCTGCACGTAGATATCTAGCTAACATGGATGTTGTGGCTAAAGCGCAAGTTGTATACGAAGATTAGGAGGTAGACATGGCAGCAGATTCCCAAAATAAGGATAATCTTACTAATGATGATGTAAGAATTGTTGAAATAAAGGCACCAGGTTCAGACAAGGTTATTACCAAAGAGGTGCGAGAAGAAAAGCCAGAGGTTACTTGTCCAAACTGTGGTTCAAATGATGTTACCTTTACTCATTCCCCTATTAGCTACACGATCTTAACGTGTACCTGCAACGATTGTTCAGAGCGCTTTACCTGGGATACCCTTGATAAAAAAGCTCTCGATACTGAAAAAGACAGGATATCAAGTAAGCCTTACAAAGGTCCATATCCTCCTTTTTTATAGGCTGAAACATAAGTTAAGCTTAGAGATAGCTACTAAGCTTTACGTCTAGTAAATTTGACTAAGAGGTTTAGCAAAACGCTAGACCTCTTCTTTTTTGCTTATAATTTCTTGCTTTCTATATTTTCATTTAGCCAATAGTTGGTATATGATATTATTCACATTTTAAATAATAGAAAATCTTGAGAGGACACATCACACAATGTGGGCAGTATGTAATCCAAAAACAGAAGATGAACTTAACGAATGTGAAGCGCTTGGTCATTCACTCAGTAGACTTATGCAACCAACCATTCTTACGGTTTTAAAGAAATACAACGAACCACTGCATGGCTATGTGATCGTTCAAAAGGTTGCAGAATCACCTATGTTTGGTGGAAAAAAACCAGATCCAACTGGTACCTATCGCACCTTAAAGAAGATGGAAGAATGCGGCTACGTAACCTCAGAATGGAAAACTCCTGAAAAAGGATCACCTAAAAGAGTTTTTAGCCTTACTGATGCAGGAGAGCGCTGTTTGCGTCGTTGGATTGATGCGCTTGCCTGTTACACCTACACCATCGAACTCCTTCGCTCTGACGCTTCAGATTCTTTAGGAATAGATTTACCAGAACTTCCTCAGTGTCACCAAGCTGCTCAATAATTGGAACTTTCAATGCAAGAAGTATTTGGACGAGATATATCTGCCATATTTAACCCAAGACCACTTGTCTTGATAGGGGTTTGCGATCAAGACAAGACTTGCAATTTCACCACGATTGTGTGGCTTACTCCTCTTTCTCACAACCCACCTTTGCTTGGCTTTTCTCTTCGAAAGCAGTCAAAAAGCTACAAAATTCTAGAAGAACACCCCCTATGTTCACTTAGTCTTTTTGATGATGAGGGTGCTCAAACCTTCGCTGAGTGTGGTCTGAAGAGCGGCAACAAAATAGATAAAACTCATGTTTTACCGTATCGTCTAGAAACAATTAACGAACAAGCAGTGCCGATTCCAGAAGCTGCCATAAGTCTTGCTATTGTTGAGGTTTATGAACGAATTGATTGCGGCGATCACGTTTTGCATCTTTGTAAAACACATAAGGCTTATTCCAAAGAAGTAATTGAGGACAATAAGCTCATCTCTACTCACCCACTCCTGTGTATTCAATCAAAACGGTATACCCAGGCTCATGCAGGTTTTGAAGTCGAATAGCAACAAAAAAGAATACAAGATGAGCTTATCTGCTAGTTCTTATAAAAGCTCTTGAGCAGCCCAGGCGCCATATTCTCCTGTCCACATACCTTGAAGCTGTTCGAAAACTTTATCCCAGTCGAACTTGTTTTCAAACACAAGCTCAAGATAGTTGAGTTGCGAAAAGCCAAGGCCATTCACGCTTTTTTCAGCAACATCTTGAAGTTCAGGATGACTAAGCGCATGAGATGCCATGGTATAAGCGCAGGTTGGGCAATTATTAACTTGTAGGTTAGCTACGGTAAGTCCTTCGTCAAAGAGCTCTTGAGCACGTTTTGGACCAATATCAGGGTCTACAAGCGAAGTTGATCCTGAAGCCCAGCAACATTGAGCATTTTTGCCACGATAGCGCATCTCTTTAATTTCGTTTTCTTTAAATAATTCTCTAATGCATGCACCATAGCGCTGGTCTCTATCATGACAGGAATCAAAGACACAAACTTGTGCCGCTTGATTCTTATCTTCTTGATCAGGAGATGCCTTGAGTGATTGTGCTACTTGATCTGAAGAAATCGTAACACCTTGCTCCACCAAGAGTCTTGGGAGCGGGATTAATTCAAATTCGTCATCACTATGAATAGCCTCTTTGAGCTCTTCTTCACAACCTGGGCAGACAAATACGATTTTTTTAATGCCCTGGCTTATCATGCGATCTCTTAGCGAATCTTTGAAGGTAGTAAGATCTCTATAATTGCCTGCGCTCTTAAGTGGAGAACCGCAACAATCTTCAGTAATGATAGATGGATAACCGTGCTCGTTTAGCCAATCAAACACCTCGCGCGTAAGTTCTGGCGCATAGCTTGCAAGCGTACAACCTGGGAAAAATAGATATTCAGGCTTGGTATTTTCTTTCGATTCACCATCTTGTGCCTCTTGCTCTTCACGCTCTTCTGCCGTGAGCAGGCGTGGCATATCAAGATATGAAATACCGTTAATCGCGCGGTAGGCAGAGAACAAGTGCCAAGGCTCATCAATTTTGGTGAGTCTAAAATCGCGTTTGTTAATTACATCTGCTTCGTACATTAAGGCACGAAGAGCGGTATAGGCTGCACGAGCATCAATATCTACAGGGCAGTAGATGGTGCAAAATCCGCACATGCAACAACGTCTGATTGCAAACAGAATATCTGGTCGAGTTGTGTGCAAAACCTTACGAACATGTTCGAAAAACTCTTCTTCAGGAGCGTTCAGCTTGCCTTCGCTTAAAAATGAAGTGGAAGGATCGTCTGGATCTCGCCACATTACGTGTTTACAGATTTGCCCAATTGTTAGAGGGATTTCAGTATCGAGTACTACACATCGATGAGTACAAATTCCGCACTCAGTACAGCGATAAGCTGCATCTTCTATAACTTTGAGAACTGAGTTAAAATCCACTGGTATCTCCCCTTTTTACCGTATGCTGCTTACTATGACAAAGCATATCATCAAGAAACGTCTTAACCCTACACTAATTTCATCGGCATAGGCTTACACGTATCAACTACTGGACACTCCACACACTCAGCTCTTACGTTTGGCTCAATTTCATCCAAGTGCGCCGGCACAAAACCAAGCTTCTCATAAAAGCCGACTGAACTACCTCGAGCGACAAGCCTCAATTCACCATACTTTTTATGGACGTAGGCTATGAGCTCGCGACCAAGTCCATAGCCTCGCCAAAGTTCATTAACGACAATAGGGTTTACGTGAGCAACCTTTTGTTCATCAAAACTTAAACGAATTGCTCCTAAAACCTGATCATCTTCATTTACTATTACATACGCCGTATCACCTTCGGAAAAATCTCCTAAATTATCTTGTAAGGCGTAGTAATTGATCAGTTCAAGGTCATCTGATCGAGCCTCACGTATAGCAAGTGACTGTCCTACTTTATCTTCTAGCATGGTGGCAAATAAATCTTTGATCGAGATTGTGGAATTGCTTTTTTGCCCAGCTCTTCAAGGCCTTTTATGACATCTGGCATGACGCTCACTGGTATACCCATGACCATGTACTCATCCCCTATGTCGGTTGAGGCACGGCAGCCATAACAACCAAAAGAAATATTAATCTCATGATTGAGATAAGGGAGCAGCGTTACCTCAACACACTGAGCATTATAGCCTGAAGCATGAAAATCATGACGATGGCCCGTGTAGTAAGAAGTAGCCATTGAAAGCCACATCATTTGCTCAGGAGTAGCAGTGACTGCAATGACCTCTGGCTGGGTCTTTGCTTTAGCGAGTGGAGTTACCACAGTAGCTTCGATGGTGTATGGATCTAAATGTGGGCGCTCTTTTACCATTTGCTGAGCAGCTTCAACCGTAGCAAGTTTATGGAAGAGAATATAGAGCTCTCCTGATGCAAGTTTCTTTGGCATCTCACTTAAACCTAAGATTGAGGTACCGTCAGGACAGGCATGTCGATTGACCGGCAGCATAATTGAAAGACCTCGACGTGCAGCAAGAAGCGATTGGCAATAGCGCATATGCTCATTTGGAATTGGCACGTCTGGAAGAGGCTCTCCCTTTTTAATCAAAGAAATACTTACTGGCTCCCAGCGTAAGTTAAGAATATCTTTAAGCTTCTTCGCCCAGCTTGCGTAGAGTTCTTTTTCTTCTTTTCCCAAATCTTCTGCACGTTTAGCAACCTCAACAGGTTTAGCATTTGGATTAGGAATAATCTTGATGCACTGTTCTGGACACTGTCCTGAGCACGTTTCACAACCCCAACACGCCTCTGGTTGCACTATCACAGGATAAGAATCCATCTCAAATACGTCGACAGGACAAAAAGCCTCGCACAAACCGCAGCTCGTACATGCATCGAAGTCTATTTCAACACTATAATCAAAGGCAGTATTTTGTTCACTCAAAACGTATCGCCCTTTCTTTACTCATCTACTTTACGTTTGCAAAGGTAGTTCTTATGTAGTGCCAAGCTACAAAAATTTAAGCTAAATGCGCCTTCATCCATGGTGGATACACGCGTTTACCCTGACTATTCGTTAAATGATAGGCACAAAATGGAATAATATTTCCATTTGGCATTGCCACACTCATTGAGCACTCTCTAAGGCGCTGTGTATCTAGGTTGTACGCGTCCATATAATTCATGATAATCAGTGATAAGCTTCGTGAATAATCTAGCTGCAAGTCTTCAGCAATATCGAAAAATACTGAACCTTGTGGACTTGAAGGATTAAAACGGGCCTTAAAATCGTCATGCGTTATATGTCGAGTGATAGCCTCATAGCTTTGAGGATTATCTTTGTTTGCAATAAGAAGGGTGCCGGTATCACACAATGGGTGAGCACAACCGAGTGACCAAATATCATGAGGCTCTAAAATACCATCAGATTGTTCGGCAAGCTCAAAGATTACATCTCCCATGGTTAGCGGCAAGTGTTCAGCATCAAAACGACCTGAGGTAAATGCAGGCTGCAGTGCAAGTCCAGCTACCACGTCGATGTTATCAAGTGCAAACTTAAGCAAATCGCCCAGCTGTTGATCGTTGAGGCCTTTAATAACTGTCGTAGCAAGCACTACTTGAATATTTGCCTCACGACAGCGCTCAACAGCACGTAATTTTTGTTTCAAAATATCACGGCCGCACGTTGCCTCGTACACCTCACTTGTCAAACCGTCGAATGAAAGGTAGACACCTGTAAGGCCTGCTTCGACCAATTCTTCAAGATAACCGTCGCGCGTAGCAATTATAAGACCATTGGTGTTAAGCTCAATGCCCCAAAAGCCCTTGTCGCGACCCATTTTAATAATCTCGGCAAGGTTTTTGCGCATGGTAGGTTCGCCACCTGTAAGTTGCACAGCGCCGTCAACACCCGCAGCAGACTTTATCGTTTCATACATGATTCCGATTTCTTCTAAAGTCGGATCGTGTTTGTGGTTGTCTGCACTCATAAAGCACACTGGACAGCGTAAGTTGCATGCCTGGGTAACCTCAATTTCAAGTAAGGTTTGCTTGCGCTCGTGTCGAGAACAAGTACCACAACCCAAAGGGCAAGCCTTCGTGCGCGCTATCGTATTTTGAGGGGCAACTTTAGGAAGCTCTTGGTCCATAATCCAGCTATAGTGATCGAAATCCGGCCAAATATAGCTTTTGAACTCACCGTGCTCAGGACAGGTTCTTCTCATCCAAACCCTGTTATCATCCTCATATAAAATAGCAGGCAATTCGCGCAAGCAGTCAGGACAAACCGCAGTTGTTTTGTCTATATCACGCATCAAATCTCGCAATCAAGTTACGCTTAAAACTTGTACTAACTGATTTAAGCTTATTCGTCGATATAATTTCTAGGATCATGATTTGCATTTGGAGGCGTCACCGCACGAATGTTGTAGTAATCAATCCACTGGATTGAACGGTGTGGCACAAAAAGATCATGTTGATATTTAGCAGCTTGTTCAATTGCGCGCATACAAGAAACTGCGTGAGCTAAATCTTGAGCCTCATCAATATCTGCTATTGGTGACAAGTAAACATTAGGAATATTTTTTTCAGCTAAATTTTCAACATATACATCAAGGGCAGCACGTCCGTTAACGTTGTAGTACACGTCGGTGTGGTCGATATCGGTATCTTTAGAATATCCAACTAAGGAAGTACCGCACTCTTGACAAGGTGCTTGAACAAAGCCAGGAGTACCTAAATCGTTGAAGTACTCAAGCCATCTAAATGCCTGCTTAATATGTTCTTTTGGCATGGTTGGAAGGTCGCCTCCAACTGACACTATCGACTCATAGCCCATGTCAAAGATTTGCTGAAATGCGTCGTTGAAGTGTTCATCGAAATTGGCACCAGAATCGCAAAGATAGTGAACTTCAAGAGGCCAAGGTCCGATTTTTTCAAAGGTCTTTTTCATCTCTTCAACATTTGAAGCTGGCGTCGTAGATACAAAAAAGTCGTATTGAATTTTTGTTGCATCTGGATCAGCCGCTACTAATTCATCATTTTCTTGTTGAAGCTCCATGAGAGCCTGCATGCTCAAATCGCTTACATCATAAAGACAGCGAGAGTAAAAATCAGCAACTTGCTCATCAGTAAACTTAGTCGTTGCAACGAGGCGCGTTTTTACTAAGCCTGGAAGTGGTGGTTTACTGAAAATAAGAAGTGCTTCTTTTTTTTGATTCATATCTTCTCCTAGATATTGGTATGTACTTTTTTAATTTCACACCTGAGTGCATTATATTTCCACGTGCCTATGACACCTTTGAAAATCTGGATATCGCAATCGGTCAGCTCATTTATATTTGATTCCTTATAGCCGCCAAAGCTCGGTTCTTTGAGCTCTTGCTCTGGATACCACCAGCCGTAATCAACGCTTACAACATTGGGGGCCATGCGAGCAAAAGCAAGCTTAAAGCGAGCAGAACCCACTTCGTTAGAGACTTCAACCCAATCCCCTTCATCCAATCCCAAAACGTGCGCTGTATCTGCGCTCATGGTAGCAAGTGGATGAGGATAGACCTCTCTAAATTGTTTGCGATTATGATACATGCTTCCATTATAAGGTTGTTTTCTATTGCCGCTGATGAGATGAAGTCTAGGGCTTTGATTGATAGAATTTTTCCCGCCAATTTCTACATATTCTTCTATTTCAACTTGTGGCAGTCTGCCAGCACCCAAGTTTTCAAACAGAGTGCTTGCAAGCTCTATTTTTCCGGAATAGGTAGAAAAACCGCGAAGTTTCGCTTCACCATCTTCTTGCAAGTACTTATAGTACTGTGGCGCTTGCGCATAGCTTCCATACTGCTCGAAATATTCTTCTGTAACATGAGCTTTCTCAAGACAGTATAAAATATCTTCTTTAAGCGTTTTACGAGGCCATTTGTCGGCTTGTCCCAAGCGCTTGCCTAATTCGTAATAAACATCGTACTCATCTTTTCTTTCATGGAGTGGCTCTATAGCAGCAAGGCCACCATAGGCTAGGTTTGCAACTCCCCCATGAAGCTGTAGCATAGGGCGTTCTAAAACGCCTGTTACCGGCAAGATGTAGTCGGCAAGTGCAGTAGTCGATGTCATAGTATGCTCAAGACAAACGAGTAAATCCAAAGATTTGAGTGCCGATAAAACCTGTTCACTATTCGCATACGTTAAAAGCGGATTAGTTGCTTGTACAATTAAAGCTTTAATTGGATACGGCTCATGCTCGAGCATCGCTTTGAAAACTAAGTCCGGATGCGCTGAGGTCATATAACGCATTGGTAGTGCTAGCTCGTGTTTTTGAGTATAGCCCAAGACCTCTTCATATCCTTTAAAGCATTGAAGGGGCGTAATGGCTGTATTAAGGCAGAAAGATTTAGCCTCATCAGTTAGCTCTTCGCCCATCTCGAGTGAAAGCTCACTTACAAAATCGGGCTTGGTGTTAAGTACACAGGCACCAGGCTTATCGATTTGTCCGCAAATGGCCCTTAATATGTTGATTGACCTATGAGTTGCAAGCGTATTTTTGCCAAGCTGGTCAACTCCACGCCCACTCACGATACAAAAAGATTGTGCATGAGCAAGCGTGTGAGCAAGCTTTTGAATAGAAGCTGCTGCAATCCCACATACATCAGCGGCATACTGAAGTGTATAGGAGTCCACATAGGTCTTAAGCTCATCAAAGCCATAACAGTACTTTGAGACAAAATCCTTATCGTAGAGCTCCTCATAAATTATTTCTCTAATGAGCGCGAGCAATAAAACAGGATCCGTACCTGGGGTAATAGCGAGCCAATCATCACTTTTACGAGCAGTTTGCGTGTAGACAGGATCGACGGCAATGATCTTGGTATCGGTTTTGGCAAGTTTTAGAATAGTTCGCCAAAACATTGAATTATCTGATTGAGAGGGATTTGTACCCCAAAGCATAAGAACTTCTGTTTTGCCAAATTGAATATCGGGCTCTATAGTCCAGCCAAGTTGAATGGTTTCAGTCCAAATGCGTGGATTCCAGCATATTTGACCGATACCCATATTATTTGGCGAGCCAAGTATATTCATGAATCTGTGGAGCGGCCAGTATACGGTATGAGGTCCTCCAATAGCACTTGCGATCGTTTGAGGACCATAGTGTTTGCTTAGTGATTCAATCTTTTCAGCAATTTCATCGAGCGCCTCATCCCACGTTATGCGCTCAAATTCGCCAGAGCCTCTTTTGCCGACACGACGCAGCGGGTAGTTAATTCGAGACTCGCCATATACATCTTCTAAAATGGTTTTCCATCTTCTGCAACCATTCATAATTTGCTTACTATATGGGTAGCGAGTTTCATCGGGCACTAACTCGCTTACTACTCCATCTTCGACTTTAGCAATAAGACCACAAAGATAACCACAATATTGACAAACGGTCCGCTTGAACTGAGTTGTCATTATCAACCTTTACTTACTATTTAATGATTTGTAATTTCGGACACCACTAAGGTCTTCAAAAAGAAAACGCGTATCAATATGCGTTCTAACCCTATCCCAGTCCACGAATGAATCGAAAAGAAACTCAAGATAGTAATAAGTTGGTACGAGATTTTGTGAGAAATGTAAGACCTGAGTACAGCTGAAACAGTCGGTTACTAAGGCATCGGCATTTGCATCAAGCGCTTCTTGTCCTTTATAGCGCGAAGCAGCTTCTCCCTCATCATATTTGCCAACTGCATTTAACAAAGAGCCACAGCATCTACTTGTCTTAGGGGTATGATCCAGTTCGACAAGGGCATCTGGCTTAAAGAGCGCACGAGCCGGTGCACCAAACTTTTGTTTCTTGAGATCTTTACATGCATCAAAAAACGCGAGCTTAGCATCCGTATTTCCAAGTTCTTTGTGGATAACTTCGGTATCTGTTTGACATCCAAGTTCTACTAACACTTGTGGAAGTGCAAGAATTTCAATATCGTCGAGAATTTCGGCATCTTTAAATAAGCCACTAAATTCAATATTACAAGAGGGACAGGCTAAAACGATTTTTTTCACGCCATGATTATGAAGGGCCTCTAAGAGTCGCTCTCCATGTGACTTTCGAAAGCTTTTGTCATTTTCCCATCTAAGTAGTGAGCCGCAGCACACTAAGCTTATTCCTTGAACGACATTCGCTTCACGTAAAATCTTATAGGTCTTGTCTACAATATCTAATGACATATTTAAGTATGCACAGCCTGGAAAGAAAATTGATTCAACGTGCTTTGCTTCAATCGGCTGTGTTTGTGAAATCGTATCCACATCACCATCAAAGCTCACTCTCGTATCAACGAGCACGTCATCAAAAGTGAATGTTTCCATTTTTTATCCCCTTATGTATATGGTAAACGTGGCATTTGCAAAGCTCATGCACAAATATATCCCATCCATTTATCTCAATGTATAACGCACTATTAGATAAAGTCAAGTATTATACAAGTTAAGGGGTATTCATGAAGAAATGCTTGAGAACATCTAAACTATCAAGGTTATTCTCATTTGATTTATACTAGCTCTCATCCTGTGCAAGTAATTTCATTTCTTTCACTTTTTTCTCAACTAAAGAAATTAACTCTTGCTGTGATTGGACTTCAAGTTTGTTATAGATATTATATCTATGTGATTTTACTGTATTTTTTGATATAAATAATTTTTTATGAATAAACTCTGTATCGCGTCCATGTGAAAGCAACTCAAATACCTCAAGTTGTCTACTCGACAATCCCTGTTGTTGTGCAATTTCTTTAATGCTTTCTCGCCAGAACTGCGGTGCTTCATACTCTTCAAGTTCCTTATTTTTAAAATTAGCTGGATTCTCAAACGACGAACGAACGAAAAAAGTAAATACAAACAAAGCAAACAGACTAAGCAAACAAAAAACCATCAAAGCAAAAGGACCTAGCTTCAATATAATCCAACCGACTATCCAGCCACATAACATACCAAAAGCATTCCAAAAACGGCCGTGAGCAAATTCTTGAAGCTTGGGAAGCTTATACGTTTGAATGATTAATGCAATTTTCCATAAGTTCAATATGTCATAACAAGCAAAACAAATTGCAAATAAAGCATACGTTAAATATTTATACTCATCAAAAATATAAGGAGTTAGCAATAGAACTAACACTTCAACGCTAAGCAATATTCTGAAAATATTGTCTATTGAAATATATTTAAAAAAATGAAACCAATATAACAATAATAGCGAACCTGGCAAAAGCATAGAGATGTACAAATACTGGTTTTCTTCAGATGCAAAATTAGCTCCTATACAAAGCATTGTTGCGAAGACAAATGCATAGAAAAATATCTCTAGGCCAAAATAAGGAAAAGAAAAGACTTTCCCATCAGAGTCATAATTTTCAAGCTTAATGTAATTCGATACATATATATCAATTGAACGTGTTAATCTATTACGAACTTTTCTTTCTTCACAAATCTCGACTTTCACATTTTTGTTTTGCCAGTTTGAGACTTCCGTATGTTCTGTGACAGACAGGTCAAGAGGATCTTCGTTCGTCTTTTTATCATTTTGCACAAATAATTTTAATTGGCTTTGCCGAAATACATGATATATCAAGATCAGAAAAACCAAGCAGACTAACAGTGCTAGTGAAACCACAAATTGATTTTGATTAGATAACAAAATATACAGTAAGGAAGTTAATATTAAACCAAAACTTACAATATAAGCAATATCATCACGGTGGAGGGCTGTGAGAATATGACCCATCGCAAGCAGAGCGGCTGCCAACGTAGTGCCTGTTAGATACCAAGATATAACTATGAAAGGAAGTGGCAAAATAACATTACCATTAAGAAAATTTAATATTGAAGGCATAATAAAAAGTAAAAGTGATCCAATCATAAAGATATATGCAGGAATGAGAAACTTTTCAGTCTTTATTTTCTTATTAAAATGCCAAAATATTGCTAGGAACACAGTTGATCCAAAAAAAGCAGACCCTTTTAAAATAATGCTGATATGCTCAAACTCAGTTGGATACACATTGAAAATATCAGTATGATAAATCAGGAACATCAGGACCCAATAAAATGTAAAAATTAGAAAACCTAAAACATTATATGGGGTAATAAAACAAAAAACTCCATCAAAAGCCTCATTATCTATAGAATTATTTGATTGAGTCACGTCTTTTTGCATTTTCATACTAGCATCTACTGGTATTTTCGGGTATACATTAGTTTCAATGATACCTTACAATCATTTAGTTATAAGCTGCTTAGATAAATTGAATTATTGTTAGCATACAAAAACTAAAGTTTCTATTAATTTAACCGTCTTACCAGAAAGGAGAAAAAGATGTGCGGATATGCATGCATACAATGCGGTCGATGCGGCAAAAAAGTTTCAAAAATCTCTAAAAACACTTTTCACGTAGCTGGCCTCTGTGAAGCCTGTGGAACATTGAATAGCCCGAGCGCAAAAATTTGTAAGAAATGTAGCCAGGATCTTATTTCTCCAGCTAAACAGCATAATTAATACCCGCGGTATGAGGTAATTTTTTCTATAATCTACCTGATTTCATCTTCTCGGACCATAGCGGACCCCCTCGAACTTCCTCATAGTAAGAAGCACCTAAGTTTGTAAAGTGCTGCGATAGGCTTTGTAAAAAGTCAATCAAGCCAATTGGTCAAAAGCCCAAAACACGAGCTTCTGGCCATTCTATGAAGTTGCTATTGGAGGAGGAACCATGGAAGACAAGGGATACACATTTGTTCCCCATGAAAAGCCGTTTAAGTATACGGAAGACGGCTTAAAAGTAACACGGGGCAGCGCCTGGACTGGTCCTGGCTGTCACATTGGATGCGGCGTACTTTTATACACTGATGAAAATGACAAGCTTGTCAAGGTAGAGGGAGATCCTGAAAACCCCTTTAACGAAGGCAGACTGTGTGCTCGTTGTTTAGCACTGCCAGAAACGGTTAACCACGAAGACCGCCTGAAGTACCCTATGAAACGAAGCAGAGACGACCGCGGTAAAGACAAGTGGGAACGCATTTCATGGGAAGAAGCACTTGATACGATTGCCGACAAGCTCATTGATATCCGAGATACATATGGCCCTGAAACTGTGGCTTTCTATCAGGGTACTGGCCGTGATATTGCTGCTTGGATTACCCGTTTATGCTGGTCATACGGTAGCCCAAACTACATCTTCGGTATGTCTGGTATGTCTTGCTACCTTCCTCGTGTTGCAGGATGTTTTGCAACGACTGGCTCATTTTGGTTAGGAGACTATTCACAACAATTTGCCCAGCGATACAAAGACCCTCGTTGGAAGCGTCCTGACGTTATTTTGTTGTGGGGTAATAACCCAGTCGTTTCCAATTCCGACGGTCTTTATGGTCACTGGGTTGTCGACCTCATGAAGATGGGAACGAAGTTTATTACCGTTGACCCTCGCCGCACCTGGTTAGCCAGCAAGTCAGAGCAATTCTGCCAAATCAGACCTGGAACCGACGCTGCGCTAGCAATGGGCATGCTTAAAGTCATTATTGATGAAGAACTCTACGACCATGACTTCGTAGACAAGTGGTGTTATGGTTTTGACGAACTTGCAGAGCGAGTAAGAGAATTTACTCCTGAAAAAGTAGAGCATATCACTAATGTTCCTGCTGAGACGATGAAAGAAGCTGCTCGTTTGTTTGCTAAAGCAGACAGCGCAATCGTTCAATGGGGCCTTGCTGTTGATACTACAAAAGAGGCACTTCCTGCTTGTCAAGCAATTTCTGCACTTTTTGAAATCACTGGCAATATTGACAATCCTGGTGGAATGATTTCGCCTCCTTCAATTCTCTACTACGCAGGTGGTTGGGGCGATGAGTTCTTAGATCCTGAGGTTGCAAAGAAACGTATTGGTCTTGATAAATATTCGCTCTTAAACTTTGGTTTCCAAGTTGCATCAACCGACGAAATGCTTAAGACGATTGAAACGAAACAGCCCTATGAGATGCGCGCAGCTTGGTTGCAAACCACAAACTTCCTTACCTGTACTGCCCCAGATCCTCATAGAACAATCAAGGCATTTAGAAACCTTGATTTCATCGTGGGCGTTGACCTCTTTATGACCCCAACTTTAATGGCACTTGCAGATATTGTTCTACCTGCAGCAACCTATGCTGAGCGCGATGGTTTGCGAGTGGGCGACGGTGTACAACGCGGTGAGGCTATCAACAAAGTCACGCAAGTTGGAGAAGCTAAATCTGATATGGAAATCAACCTGCTTTTAGGCAAAAGACTTCGCCCCGAAGCATGGCCATGGGATAACGTACGTGATATGTTCAGCTACATCCTTGAAGATGCAGGCGTAGGTATGAACTTTGATGAACTTCAAGAACACGCTCCTGCCTACATTCCTTTTGAATACTACAAGTATAAAAAAGGACTACTCAGAGCTGATGGAAAACCAGGATTTGAAACTCCTACAGGGCGTATCGAGCTGTGGAGTAACTTCTACAATAACGCCGGTCTTGACCCGCTCCCCTACTTTGAAGAACCAAGCCCTGGTCCACTTTCAACGCCAGAACTCCTTGATGAATATCCACTTGTGTTAACCACAGGCGCACGAGACTTCACCATTTTCCACTCTGAAAGCCGTCAGATAGAGCACCTGCGTGCTGTTCACCCTGACCCAATCGTTCAGGTAAACCCAGCAACTTGTCGCACCTATGGCATCAGTGAGGGCGACTGGGTTTGGATTGAAAATGATCGTGGTCGCTGCAAGAGAAAAGTTGAAGAAACGTTAATTGTTGATGAGAATACTATTTCAACTGATCACGCATGGTGGTTCCCAGAAGGTGATCCAGAAAACCTCTACGATGTATTCGATTTGAACATTAACAATTTATTTCAATACATTCCTGGTAAATCTGGCTTCGGGTGTAACTACAAGACTCTGTTATGTAAGATTTACAAAGCTTAGAAGCATAGGAGATTAAGATGGCTAAATATGGGATACTTGTTGACTTCGAATGGTGCACCGGTTGCCATACATGCGAAGTTGCCTGTCAAATGGAAAATCATCTTCCCACCGACCGTTTTGGAGTTAAGCTTGCTGCCTTAGGTCCTTGGGAAATAAGTAAGAATAACTGGCAACACGATAACATTCCACTTTTTACAAATGAGTGTAATCTATGTGCTCATCGTGTAGCAAAGGGCAAAGAACCTACTTGCGTAAAGCACTGTCAATCAAAATGCCTTGTGTTTGGAACGGTTGATGAACTTAAAGAAAAGATGACTGATAAATCTCGTCAGATGCTCTTTATACCTTAAATCCTGATCCAAGAAAGAGAGTTTTATAACAAAGATAAAGCTCTCTTTCTTTTATTTAAAAAGGTACTATTATTAATTGAGGGGGAATTAGGTCTATGAGGATCTAATTTAAAAGGGAAATATAATAAAAAAGGGGAGAAAAAATGGACAGCTCTGTCAATCATGGAAAAAATTTGGCCATGGCGTTTTTATTTGGAGGGACCTTTGCGCTTATTGGACAAATTATTTTATCACTGGTAGCTCCTATTTCAGGACCGGCATTCGCAGGACCCATTACCTTACTGTGCTTTGGTGTTATCGCCTTAGTCATGTACATCCCAGGCATTCATCACAAACTAGCACCATTAGCTGGCTTTGGTCTTATTTTGCCTTTTAATGGATTTGCAAGCGGTATTGCAGATGCATTTCAAGCAGGCTACCTTCCAAAAAAGGATTTCTCATCAGGTCTTCGCTCAGCTCTTAAACTTTTCTTTATAGTCATTGGTATCGGTGGACTTATAGACTTTCTTGCTGGAGTATTTGGATTTTACGTAAGTCTTCCGCAAATTACTCCGCCAGAAGCTCTTACTGGCGTTGCAGCTTTGATTGGAGCCTTCCTCGTAGGTGGAGGACTTTGCGTGGTGTTCCAGCTCTTTTTAGAGTTCACAAAGGTTCCTGTACCAGTGCTGCTTGTTTGCGGTTTAGCCTTAGGTGGTATTTGCACCTTATTCGGATTAACCGATATACTAGCTTCTCTTGGTGGTGGCGGATTTACCATCTTAGTTGTTGGAGCAGGACAGGCCGTCACTCTTACGACGATGCTTTTAATGCAAGGTCAACCCATGATGCTTTTGCTCGTGCTCTCAATTTTTGTAACCTTGTTCGTCGTGGGTATTATCTGCGCACTTGGAAATGCTGCTCTCAAACCATCTGACAATACAAAAACCGCATAGGATACCTTCTTGTAAAAACTAAAACGAATTTCTTTTGGCAGCTCTCTTTTCTGAGGGCTGCTTTTTTATACTCGCTCCTTTAAAAATTCAACCCAAATTTCAACCAAAAGTATCTTGTTTTTCAATTGAAAATAGGTTTCGGTTTTCTGCCGTAATGATATAGAATTGATACGGAAGTTTTACGTTAGCGGCAATGGGTTTAAACACACAGCGAAATGACCCTCTATGATAGGTTCAGTATGTCGAACAACAATAAAGGAATAGAAGCTATTTCTTCAAGTCAAAAAAACATTACTCCTCTCCTAACCAAGTTTATTGCGCCTCAAGTTCCGAATAACTACTTTAAACGGGAAAATGTCTTTAAGGTTTTGCTTCAAGGTCTGAAACGTCGCTACACACTGATAAGCGCGTCAGACGGATACGGAAAAAGCTCGGCTTTAGCTTATTTCAGTAAAACAATGAAGGAAGAAGGTTACCCCGTACTTTGGTTTAGTGTGGGCGAAAAAGACAATAATCCTGAATATTTTTGGACACAGTTTTTCTATTTGCTAGAGAATTTTGCTGAAACTACTCGTAATCAATCAAGTGACATAGCTCTTAGGACCACAAACGAAGAGCTAAGTTCCCAAGAACATGCGCATGATAGCCGAAAACTTAAACTAGCCAATGAGCTTAGTGCAATTGCCGGACAATTAAATGACATCATTTTGATTATCGATAACTTTGAGCTTCTAAGCGAGGAAGATCTTGTAAGTGAGTTCATAGACTTTACCGCACTGTTCTCAAGCCACATACACATTTATTTATCTTCACGCTATGCATTCAAGGTATCCTTGCTTAAGTCAAGTCACATAGAATTGTTGTACACGAATATTGATGAGCAAGATCTTGAATTTACGGTGGATGAAACCACCGACTTTGCCCAGCAATTCTATGGTTTAGATTTGAGTAAAGATGCCAGTAAACTCTTGTTAGAAAAAACGGGTAACTGGCCTTTCGCTATAAACATTTCTCTTGAGCAAGCTCAACGAACGGGCAATCCGCTTGAATTTTTAGAGAATCTTAACGCCTTAACCGAGCCGTTTAACAGCTTTTTTAAGCATAATGTTTTCGAGCAATTACCCAAAGACATTCAAGATTTTGTTATAAAAACATCCATCTTAGATACGCTATCCGTACAAATTTGTGATTATATATTAAATGAAAATAATTCTGAAGCGGCAATTTCGTATCTTTTTGATCGAAACATCGTCCAAAAATCTTATGACGACTATCAAGAACGATACTCCTATCGTCCATTCTTTGAAGACTGGGTAAAGCATCAAATGACACAGCTCTTACCCGAACAAGCTCGTCGTCTTAACCTTTTAGCTTCTCAATGGTATCAGGGTCACAACGATATCGTTAAAGCGGCAAAATTTATTACTCACGCTGTAAACAGAAAAGATCTTACTCGACTTGTAGCAAGCATCTTTCCTAGCCAGCCTATGAGCACGCTTGAGCTATATTACTCTCAAAAAGATATTCAATCCTTTGAAGACGTTACTGTTCAGTTTTGCCTTCTTGCTGCTTGGGCATATCTTTTATTAGCAAATATAAGCGATGCAGAATTTTGGATATACGAAGCCAAACAGCTATCAAAGGATAGTGAAAATTTACAGACTAAGGTTTTGATGCAGGTTATCCATGCTAAAAAATTAGGCTTGATTAATAAATTTAAAGAAAGCTTGGAAATTGTTGAAACCTTGCTTAATAATAAGAACCTAACTGAAGATACTGCTTTGCATATCATGGTGCTTAACTGTGCTGCTGAGGCTTATCATCAAAGTGGAAATATTACTGAAGCGATTAATTATTATCAAAATATTAGAACCTTATGCAAACACTATAACTTTACCTTTATTGAATCAATTAACGAATATGAATTTGCAAGCTTGTATTGTTCACTCGGGCAACTTGGTCAAGCAACTGAAATGTCTCGCTATACCGTTACCTCATTCCCAGTAGATTATCCCGCATACGCCTCTTCACTGGCACTCTTATCATATATTGAGCTTCTCCATGGTAATTATCAGGAATCTAAAAATCACCTGTGCGCATCAACTGAGCATTTATCTGAGAATAACAACCTAGATATGTATATGGACGTACAGGCTACTATGGCGCTGTATTACTTGGCTACCTCAAACAAGACGAAAGCGCATCGGGTAATTCAAGAACTCAAGGCTTTTGC
This sequence comes from Coriobacteriia bacterium, assembly GCA_030532415.1. Lineage (GTDB taxonomy): Bacteria > Actinomycetota > Coriobacteriia > Coriobacteriales > JAEZZM01 > JAUNLE01. The sequence continues at coordinate 44,441 of JAUNLE010000003.1, forward strand.
TTACACTTCAAATAAATCCATTCCGCGCGGCGCTTCTGCAAGAATTTACTTTTTAGAAGCCCTGTTAGCGTATGTGGATAACAAGCACTATTCAGAAATTCTTGAGATACGAAAGATATTTGAGGACTTCAAAATTACAAGTACTCACTATATTGAATCTGCTTGGAATATTCTGCTCATTGTGTCAGACAGCAATTCCGATCAAAAAGACAAGATTGAAAAACTTAGCAAAGCTATTGATGATACAGAAGTAAGCTCCTATAAAATACTTTCAATTTTTGCCAGATTATTCTTAGCAGGAATATGGTTTGAAAATCATAAGTTTGCAAAGAGTTTTGAGCTTATCAAACAAGCCGTAGATATGGCATTATCTGAACAAATCTATCTACCTTTTATTTTTATTTCTCAAAAACAAAGAAATATGTTCATCAAATATATTAATCAGGTGCGCCCAGAGTATGCACAGCTTGTCTTTATCAGAAGTTTCCTCCAAAGATCAAGTATGTTCGAGCAAGATGATTCTAAAGATATTTGCGAAACTGTATCGGTTCTTACAAAACGAGAAAAAGAGATTTTAGAGCTCTTACAAACAGGTTTTAACCAACAAGAGATCTCTCAAGAGCTACAGGTCTCGGTAAGTACTATCAAGTCTCATTTGTCACATATTTACACGAAATTTAATGTGCATGGACAAAATGAATTGTTGGAGAAAACACAAAATTTAAAGGCACGCTGTAAATAAGAATCAAAAGTATTTTTATTACATAAAGGTATTAAACAGAAGTGATGTCTGACTTTTAGTTAGTGGCGAGCGTCGAGCACCACCAACGTACAAAGGCACGGCAGATGGCGTATCTACCGCGCCTTTAATTAATCACTTAACGTGAAAATTAGCTCTATTGCCTTTTCTTAATTTCTTTTAAGGAAAGGTTTATTTTTAAGAATGAAGACACTTCCTAGGAGTACTGCTGCACTAAGGATGCTATACCAAGCAAAGTTGTTTGAAGCATCTCCTGTTTTAGGGAGTGCACTTGGCTTAGCCTTGACTACTTGTTGTTGTGCACCTTCTGAATAGAAGTCATCTCGAGCATAACGGTCTGATGAAGGGCGTTTAATAGCACTTTCATCTGCAGCTTTCCAGACTGCAGTTAGGCTGTGATCTGAAGTAAATTCATACTCTTGTCCTGCGTAGTATCTAGAACCTTCCCAGTAAGCAAATTCATAACCTTGGCGCTTAGGACCTTCTGGCATTCTGACTTTCACACCATCTTTTACAGGAATTTTTGCTTGGTCTTTATAAGTAATGCCATTTATTACAAGCTCATAACCTGGGAAGTTAAAGGTAAGGATGTGGATGTCACTTGAGCTAGAGCTTCCCGTTCCTTTATCTACGAAAGTTGCATTCAGTTTTACACTAAAATCAAAGGATTCTCTATCTTTATCAGCTTTGTATGTGTATGTCACAGTAGTAGGCGTAGCTGCATCAAAAGTTAAGGTGTTATCGGACGCAGATACATTATCCGTACTCCAGTCAACTGCATTAGAAAAATTAAAATTGCCAGGTAAAGAAGAGAGGTCGAATTTAAGAGTATTCTTATCAACTTCGATAGAATACTCTTGATCAGATGCGTCGAAATCGTCAGAATCAAGATTTAAATTATTACTTACATTCAAGCTTGTTAATTGATTGTTTGCGCAACCCAAATACCACAAAGACTCGTTTTTACTTACGACTAAACTGGTTAACTGATTGTTGGCGCATTCCAACTTTTTCAATGCGCTGTTTTGACGGACGTCAAGCTCGGTCAACTGATTGTCGGAACAATACAATTCCTCCAACGCCGTGTTTTGACTGACGTCAAGCTCGGTCAACTGATTGTCGGAGCAATACAATTCCTCCAACGCCGTGTTTTGACTGACGTCAAGCTCGGTCAACTGATTGGAGTCACACTCCAACCCTATCAATGCTGGATGTCGGGTGACGTCCAGCTTGTTCAATTTATTTTCATCGCAATACAAATATTCCAATGCTGTGTTATTACTGAGGTCTAGTTCAGTCAACTGATTATCAGAGCATCTCAGATATATCAATGCAGTATTTTCGCTAACATTTAACTCAGTCAGCCGCTGTTTGGGGCAAGAAAAATGTCTCAAGCTCTTGTTATTGCTGACATCTAGCTCTTCTAACAAATTGCCGCGACACTGCAATAATTCCAGTGCTGTATTTTGGCTGACGTCTAGACTAGCTAACTGATTTTCCCAGCATTTCAATTGCTTCAATGCGGTATTTTTGCTCACGTCCAGACTGGTTAGTGAGTTTTGACTACAATCAAGAGTAGTAAGTTTAGTAAAATGTTCCACTCCCGTGAGGTCAGCAATGCCTTTATTATCAACGAAAATCGCTTCTACTGCATCTCTCTCCTCTTGAGAGAGCGTCCCGTCAGTATTCGTGTCGAAAGTTTTTACATACTCTCTAAATTTCTCATCTGGAAACGCGTCTTCAATAACAACGCCCCCCCCCATTTTCAGAAGCGAGGGCGGTCTGTGCCATCATAGATAGCACGCCAAATACCAGTGCAAGAACCATTGCCAAAATCGGCATTACCGCACTGAATGTCTTTCTACTCTCCATTACAACTTTCCCCTTTCAATTCAGCTCGTTCTATTCTACTCCTTTTTATATAAATAGTCTCTAGTAATGGCCTAAGGTCATAATGGCTTGCTCATCGGCTTGCAAAACAAAAAAATCCCCGCACTCTTTCGATGTACGGGGATTATTCAAACTAAGGTAAATCTTTATGCTTTACCAGTAATTATTCATATCTTGGTTCAGCATGTTCCTTGTAAATTTGTAAGAACTTTTCATCGCCCTTAGGTAAGCGGTCATGATACTTCTGTTGACCTTTAATCAACATCATATCGTTAGTCCATACCACTAAGAAGCGTAAGATTAAACCACCAATGAGTACGAGTACTGCAGCAAGAACGCCAAGTGCCTCGCTTCCCATGAGATAGAACACGAGAGGTATTACAAGACCACATGCAACAAGACCAAGCCAGAATGCAAGTGAGAAATCGCCTTTTACCCACTTAAGCGCTGCTTTCTTAGCAACTACATTACCTGCACCAATGAGCAAGCCTAGGTAGATACCAACAATCATAAGTTCGAAAACAATAAGACCGGTATCCACTGAGTGGAAAATACCTAGTGCACGTTCAACCAATTCAGGATTGCTTTCAAGAAGCTTGCCAACACTTAAGGAGTGAGCTGCACATCCTGTTGAAAGAGCAGATACGAAGAACAAAATTGGTAGTGCTGGTGTTGACCAGAATGGGTGTGCTTTCAAACTAGCCAATAAAACACCGGTGTAAACCATGATAGCTGCACCAGAAATTCCGGATACTACTAATAATGGTACGCGTGCTCCAGCCAACATTGCAAAAGGTTCCCAATATGAAATCAAGAGGAGGAAACTTGCGATCAAAGCGATTGAAAGCAAGGTAGCACCCCACATGATGATAGCAGTTGGTCTTAAGAAGACTCGATAAAATACGGTTGGTTGACCCAACTCAAATACTAAGAAGAAACAACCCACACCAAGCGCTAAGAGCGACACAATAATTGGAGCAATAAAGAGCTCAATTGGGAAAGCCATGAAGTATAAGCACATAGCAAGGAACAGAATCGCTCCTCCAAGGCCACCCAAGAATAGATATATGGCGATTGGCCAAGTCCAATAACGTTTCATGGTTATAACTGACCTCCTCTATTAGGAATATAGTAAACCTGAGGATCAGTTCCCAACTCTTCTAAAAGTCGGACCGTCTCAACAGAGTTAATAATCTTTGAAACCTCGCTATTTGGATCATCTAAATCACCAAAGATACGAGCTTTTTGGTGACAAGTCTTTACGCAATAAGGAGTGAAATCTGGATCTACATCTCTTTCATCCTTGCAGAAGGTACATTTTCTAGCATATTGCTCAAGTCTTGGAACCATGTGTGAGGAATCTCTTGAGCTATAAGGACAAGCGTTAATGCAAACTTTACAGCCCATGCATTTTGCACTATCAATCCAAACAGTTCCATCTTCTTCTTGCATGCTTGCACCGGTTGGACAACATGGAACACATGGAGGGTTTTCACAATGCATGCAAATTAAAGGTAACCAATTCTCATGCACGTTAGGGAAAACACCTTTCACTCCCTCAGATACCACTGGATTGTAGGTGATATCCATAGGTAAATCATTCCACGTTCTACATGCTACGGTGCAAGAATGACATCCGATGCAACGCGTTTGATCCATAATCATAACTAAACGAGTCATTTATTCTTGCCCCCCTATCAATTCGCGTGTCTCCAGGTCATAACGAAGACCTGTCTCCATATCAATCAAATTATTTTGTTCAGGATCGAAGGCATAACCTGAATATAAATCGTAGTAAACGCCTTCGCTATCGTAGAGCCAACCAGAATCGATATCATAGAAGTAACCAGTAGCTTCTTGATACGCAATCTTTTGGCTATCGTCCCATAAAATTCCCTCTGGTAATTCAACGCCAGGTCCTGGAACGTATGGAATAGGATCAATTGCAAGTTTTGCGTCTGAAGGCATTACGGAAACACCCGGAGTACTTGCAGAACCTGGGATTGACCAAGTAGTGTCTGACTTAGCCTTCATTTCTGAGTCTTTAACCTTGTAGACCTTACATAAAAGACCACGGTTTGCCCAGCTACCGCCGATTGGATCGCAGTGATCGTCATCAACAGAAGTTAAAACGTTAGCATTTGAAATTAAGCAACCAAATGGAGCTTCTTTATCAGCGGTGCCAAGTTCTGGATACCACCAACCACGCTGTACGAAGATAACATTTTCAGCAACTGCAGGCTCAACATTAGCTCTTTGTCTAATGCGTCCACGTCTGGTCTCAATCCAATACCAATCGCCATCTTTAATCTTGTACTTCTTAGCGGTTGCATTGTTAACCGTGAAGTATGGATCGTGATAGAGGTATCTAACTGAGGCAAGTTGGAAGTGCTCTGAGTGGTGATATGGCATGAAAGCGCCGCCCGTGGTAAGGGTAAGAGGATACTCTTTAGCTAACTCAGGATGATCAATGTCATTTTCTGCTGAAGGAATATAGGTTGGAAGTGCTGGATAACCTAGTTCAGCTAAGACTGAAGACTTCAATTCAACCTTACCTGATGCAGTGCAGAAGCCCTTGTCGCCATATTTGTAATATCTAAGTGGTGGGTAGTAGTAACGATACTTTTCAACGAACTCATCATAACTATTTACCTGATAACCAAGTGGATAGATGAGGTAGTAGAATACTTCTTCCTCATTGTCCCATGGCCACATTTCTTCTGGCTGTCCAGTAGCAAGCGCAAGGTCTTTCCAGAAGGTATAGTCGGTACGGCGCTCATACATTGGATCGATTGCTCGTTGTGAACAAATGATTGAGTCAGTAACACCGTAGTTTGTGTGAACAGTAGGTCTTTCTAGCGCACCTGCGATTGGAATGACGTAGTCAGAGAAAATTGCAGTAGGAGTCATCCAATAATCACAAGTAACTAAGAATTCAACTTTCTTCAGAGCCTCTAAGGTCATCTTTGAGTCTCCGTATGAGTTGATTGGGTTGGTAGCTGAAACTAAGAGTGCGCGAACTTGATAAGGATCGCCCGTTAATATTGCCTTGAAAACAGATGGTCCGTGAGCTTCGCACATCCACTCTGCAGTTGGTGCCTTACCCCAGGTTCTCTTTGCAATATCTGCAATTTTTTGATATCCAGGCCATGAAGTAAGTTTGAATTTGTCTGAACCAATTTGCTTTGCTTTTTGCTCTTCAGGAAGCCAGTCATTAGCCTCGAGCTCTTCGTCGGTAACATAACCGAAGCTTGGTCCAGGCATAAGGTCTCCACCAGGACAATCAAGGTTACCGGTAATAGCACGCATAATTGCACGGGCATGCATACCTGTACCACTGGTAGGTCCTAGTTGGTCGTTGTTTGAACCCCATTGAATGTTTCCTGGGGTGTTGGTTGCATACAGACGAGCTGCTTCTCTAATCTTTTGTGGCTCAAGCCAAGTAATTTCAGAAGCCCACTCTGGTGTATATTGCTTCATGTGCTCATAGAGTTCTGGGAAACCAATGCACCAATTCTCAACGAAAGCTCGATCATAAAGACCTTCAAAAATAATTACATGGAGCATTGCAAGAGCTAAAGCAGTATCAGAACCTGGTTTCAAAGGTAACCATAAATCAGCTTTTGAAGCGGTTTCAGAGAAACGAGGATCAACAACGATGAGCTTTAAACCATTTTTTTGAAGATCGGTATAGCCATGCATACCAGGAAGTCCAGATGCGCCTGGGTTGTATCCCCAAAGAATTACGCATTTAGAAGAACCAAGGTCGGTCTCAAAAGGACTCCAGCCAGAAACTGCTGTCTCAACCATGAATGTTGGAATCCAACAAAGAAGTGCGTTGTGGAATGAGTTTGGTGAACCAAACATATTCATAAAACGTCTACGAGACCAGTCTTCTGTTCTTAAAGTACCACCAGCTGTCGCAACAGCCTCGGCTCCGCTTTCTTCTCTAATTTGTAAGAGCTTTTCGGCAATTTCTTGAATGGCTTGTTCCCATGAGATTCTTTCCCATTTGTTTTCGCCACGTTCGCCTTTTCTTTTAAGCGGATAGTTAATACGAGAAGGATGATCAATATGTTGTAGTGCTATATTACCTCTGCAACAT
>JAUNLE010000062.1 GCA_030532415.1 Coriobacteriia bacterium
GAACTACAATTGCGAGGTCATTGCTGTTACTGGTGATGTGGGTCAGGGCAGCGAAGAGCTCGAGGGACTTGAAGAAAAAGCCTTACAGTCAGGTGCATCAAAGATTTATATTGAAGACTTACAAGATGTCTTTGTCGATGAATATATTCTGCCCACTCTGCAGGCTCAAGCAAAATATGAGAACAAGTATCTCTTAGGCACAGCCTTTGCAAGACCAATTATTGCTAAAAGAATTGTTGAAATTGCACTTAAAGAAGGTGCCGATGCCATTGCCCATGGTTGCACCGGTAAGGGAAATGATCAAGTTCGCTTTGAACTTGCAGTCAAGGCATTTGCCCCCGATATGCCAATCATTGCACCTTGGCGCTTTTGGGAACTCAACAGTAGAGAAAAAGAAATCGCCTATGCAGAAGCTCATAACATTCCTCTAAAAATTACTCGCGAAACGAACTACTCAAAAGACAAAAACCTCTGGCACCTGTCTCATGAGGGTCTTGATCTTGAAAATCCAAAAAATGAAGCGCAACTCGATAAGATTTTAGAAATGGGCGTGACTCCACAAAAAGCGCCAGATAAAACAAGCCAAATAAGCCTTAGTTTTGAGGCTGGTAAGCCAGTTGCCCTAAATGGAGAGCATCTAAGCATAAAAGACATCATCATCAAGCTCAATGAAATTGGCGGAGAAAACGGTATTGGAATCTTAGATATGGTTGAAAACCGTTTGATCGGTATGAAATCAAGAGGTGTGTATGAAACACCTGGCGGAACTATTCTGTATAAGGCCCACGAACTGCTCGAAAGCATTACTCTTGATAGAGATACTGCACACTACAAGGCTTTAGTTGCTCATAAATTCGCAGAACTCGTTTACTTCGGCAAATGGTTCACGCCTTTAAGAGAAGCGCTCAGTGCATTTGTTACAAGCACTCAAGAAAAGGTAAGTGGAACCGTTGTGCTCAAGCTCTATAAAGGCAATATCATACCGGTTAGCCTGGACTCACCATACAGTCTTTATTCTGATGAGATGGCAACCTTTGATGAAGACGAAGTTTTTGATCACCAGGATGCAGAAGGCTTCATCAATCTTTTTGGCCTTCCAATTGTTATACAAGCCAAGATGAACGCTCAACAATCCTAGAGGTGCGCATAATTATGAACCTATGGTCTGCAAGATTCTCAAGTGAAATTAATCCTTTAGTCAATGATTTCAATTCCTCAATACATGTTGACAGCAGGATGTATAAGCAAGATATCCAAGGATCGATTGCCCATGCAAGAATGCTCGGTGCACAAGGCATTATTAGTAAAGAAGATAGCGAAGCCTTAATTGAAGGGCTACACGAAATTCTAAGCCAGATTGAAGAGGGCACGCTCAGCTTCGATGAACATGATGAAGATATTCATATGGCCATTGAGGGACTTCTTACCGAAAAACTTGGCGATGTTGGCAAACGACTGCACACCGCTCGATCAAGAAATGATCAGGTTGCCCTTGATTTACGCATGTATTCAAAAGAGCGCAGCCAAGATGTCATGCGCGCGTTGAAGGGCCTTGTTACAACACTTGTAAAGCTTGCAAAAGAGCATGGTGACACGATCATGCCAGCATATACCCATTTGCAAAAGGCACAGCCAATAAGTTTTGCTCATCATCTGTTAGCGTATGCCTCAATGTTCATAAGAGATTTAGAAAGAATGGATCAAGCCTGTGAGCGCATGAATGTATCTCCTTTAGGCTCGGGCGCTCTTGCAACCACGACCTATCCAATTGATCGAAACATGGTTGCGGAAGAATTGGGTTTTAACGGGATTACAATAAACTCCTTAGATGGAGTTTCAGATAGAGATTTTGCTATAGAGATTGCAAACAACATCGCTCTTATCATGATGCACCTTTCGCGTTTTTCTGAAGAAATCATCTTATGGTGCTCTTCAGAGTTTAAGTACCTAAAACTCGACGACGCCTATGCAACAGGCTCATCCATTATGCCGCAGAAGAAAAATCCCGATATTGCAGAGCTGGTACGAGGAAAGTCGGGGCGCTGTTTTGGAAACCTTATAAGCCTTTTAACCATGATGAAGGGGCTTCCACTTGCTTATAACAAAGATATGCAAGAGGACAAGGAAGCCTTGTTTGATAGCTTTGACACGGCTGAACTTTGTTTAGTTATATTTGATGAAATGCTTGCAAGCTCTGACGTTCAAAAAGATGTCATGAAAAAAGCTGCGCAATCTGGTTTTATCAATGCGACTGACTGCGCGGATTACTTGGTAAAAAAGGGCCTTCCCTTTAGAGATGCCTACAGCATTGTTGGCAGTCTTGTTAAGTATTTAGAACTTCATGACAAAGTTTTCGAAGAACTTTCCCTTGAAGAGTTTCAAGTGTTTTCACCCTTATTTGAACAAGACGTCTTTAGCGCCATTCAATTAGAAAACTGTGTTGAAAACCGTAAGGTAATGGGCGGTCCTGCAAAAAGTTCTGTTGAAAAGCAAATAGAACTCATTGAAGAGATTTTGGATGGCTATTATGACTAGTCAAGCAAAACTTTCGGTAGGAATTATTGGCGCAAGTGGCTATACCGGACATGAGCTCATACGCATTCTAACAAACCATCCTGAGGTATCCTTGTGTGCAATAAGTTCAAGATCTTATGAGGGTAAGAAAATATCTGAGCTCTACCCAAATTTTCGCTCTATTTGTGACATGAGCTTGACGAATCAAGAAGAAGTTTTAGCACGTGCCGACCTTATATTTGCAGGACTTCCGCACGGTTTATCAGAACCGCTTGCCCACGAGGCGCTCTTACAGGGGAAATATTTCATCGATTTAGGTGCCGACTTTCGCTTACAAGAAGAATCTCACTACCTCGCATACTACAAGAAAAACTTTGAGTATAAGGAGCTTCACACAAAGGCAGTTTATGGACTGCCTGAGTTGTATGCAAGTGACATTAGGCAAGCAAAACTTATCGCTAATCCTGGATGTTTTCCAACTGCTGCCACCCTTGGCTTATATCCAGCCCTACAAAAGCTCAAGCTCAAGAGTGCAGAAATTATTATAGATGCAAAAACGGGAACCACAGGAGCCGGAAGATCCTTAAGCCAAGCGCAACATTTTGCTGAACATACGGGTAACTTTTATCCCTATAGTTTTGGCACTCACCGCCATACTCCAGAGATAGAAGAACAAGCTTCTGCTTTTGCACAAGAACAAATACAGGTATGTTTTATCCCGCACCTCTTGCCTATAAGCAGGGGCATTTTAAATACCATGTACCTTAAAGTTGGTGAAGATTTTTCTCTTGAAGACCTTCACAGCAGCTACAAGGCGTTTTATCAAGACAAACATTTTGTGCGCGTACTTGACTTAGACGAGCGTGCAGCAATTGCTCCTGTTGCTAATTCAAATTATTGTGACATCTCCCTTCATTTCGACGCACACAACAAATACCTCATCATTTGTGCAGCTATTGACAATATGTTGAAAGGTTCTTCAGGACAGGCTGTCCAGAACATGAATATCATGATGAACTTTGACGAAACTGCCGGACTCGATTTTATACCGAGCGCCTTTTAGGAGGACTTGTAATGACAAATACAAAACGTGCAGGAATATGCGCTCCCTTAGGTTATACGGCAGCAGGCATCCATAGTGGCATCAGTCCTCATAAAGACAAAAAAGATCTAGCCTTAGTCTTGAGTGAAGTTCGAGCAAAAACAGTTGCCCTATACACCACGAACCTCGTACAAGGCAATCACATTTCAGTATGCAAAGATCACTTAAAAGATGGTTTTTCTCAGGCACTGCTTATCAATAGCGCCAACGCAAATGCCTGCGTGAAAGATGGAGTATCACTGGCGTATGAGACCTGCCTGCTTGCCTCTGAAGTGCTGGGTATTGCAAAAGAGGACGTATTACCTTTGTCAACAGGGGTTATTGGTCACCCCTTAGCCTTAGAGCCTTTTTCTTCCGGGCTCCCTCGGCTTGCTTTAGAGCTAAGCGATAAAGGAAATCAGGATGCAGCAAACGCCATCCTAACTACCGATACCTATATAAAAGAAGCGCAAGCACGAGTTGAAATAGACGGTGTTGATGTACATATAGGAGGTATGGCGAAGGGCTCGGGCATGATAAATCCCAACATGGCAACGACCCTTTGTATGCTTACGACCGATGCTTTGATAGATGATGAAATCATGTATGAGCTTCTCAAAGACGCTGCTGATAAAAGCATCAATTGTGTAAGCGTGGATGGGGATACCTCTACCAATGACACCTTGGTTTTAATGGCAAACGGGCTTGCAGGAAATCCTGTAATCAAAAAAGACAGTCCAGGCTATGAGATGTTTAAAGAAGCGCTTGAAGCCTGCCTCATTGAGCTTGCAAAAATGCTCGCAAAAGATGGCGAAGGCGCTACAAAGCTCTTGCAATGTCATGTACAGGGGTGTGAAAGTGACAAAAAAGCTCAAAAGCTTGCACAAAGTGTCATTAATTCATCACTCGTGAAGGCGGCAAGTTTCGGAGAAGATGCCAACTGGGGCCGAATCTTATGCGCGCTAGGCTACAGCAATACCTACTTTGACCTTGAAAAGCTTGATATTCGTTATCTTTCAAAGTTTGGAGAGCTTAAGGTCTTCATAGCAGGTAGCAATGTTGCCTTTGATGAAGAATACGCATCGAAGGTCCTCAGTTCAGATGAGGTGACGATTGAAGTTGACCTTCATGAGGGAAGGGCAGAAGCCTGGGCTTATGGCTGCGACCTTTCTTATGAGTACGTGCGCATTAACGGCGATTATCGCAGCTAGATTGGTCGGTATACAATGATGAAAGCTATTGCAACTGAAAATCGTGCAGAAATACTTATCCAGGCGCTTCCCTATATACAGCAACTCAACAATAAGGTTGTAGTAGTGAAATACGGCGGAAATGCCATGATTAAGCCAGACTTAATAGATGCCACGGTAAGCGATTTAGTGCTTTTATCGCTTTCAGGCGTAAAGATTGTAGTTGTCCATGGCGGCGGCCCCTTCATCAATGAGACCTTAGATAAGCTTGGCATTCAAAGTCAATTTATTGATGGACTACGCTATACCAGTGCTGAAGTTGCCGAAATAGTTCAAATGGTTCTTGCGGGTAAGGTTGGAAAAGATTTAGTCAACCAAATTCAGGAAAGAAAAGGACGCGCGCTTGGTATTTGCGGGCTGGATGGAGACTTATTTGTAGCAAAACGTCTTCAGAACAAAGGAAAAGACTACGGTTTTGTTGGAGATATTGTTGAAGTCAACACCCATCTTGTTAAGGTTGCGCTTGAACATGGCTACATACCAGTAATATCAAGTCTTGCTGCATCGAAAAATCCTGATGAAAAAGTGCTCAATATCAATGCAGACATTGCGGCTTCAAAACTTGCTGCTGCACTCGGTGCCTCTAAGCTCATCTTACTCACTGATGTAAAAGGTCTTCTAGCTGATAAAACTGATGAAAATACCTTAATATCCACCCTCAAAGTCTCAGAAATCTCGAGGCTTAAAAAGGCTGGCGTTATCAGTAGTGGAATGATTCCAAAAATAGACTGCTGTGTTGAAGCTATTAGAAGGGGAGTAGAGCGCGCTCATATTATTGATGGTCGTATCCCCCATTCAATGTTGATCGAAATGCTTTCCGATGAAGGCATTGGAACTATGATTTATTAAGGAGAGCAAGCATGGATTTTCAATCAATAAAGTCTCTTGAACAAAACTATCTGATGAACACATATAAACGATTCGACATTGCGCTGAAAAACGGATCGGGCTCTACCTTATATGATTATGAGGGCAAAGACTACATTGATTTCTCATCAGGCATTGGAGTGAATGCCTTAGGACAATGCTATAAGCCCTGGATCGAGGCCATATACAAACAAGCTCAAACACTTGGTCATACCTCTAATCTCTTTAGTACGCTTCCAGCAGTTCAACTTGGTGAAAAGCTTTGCGAACTCAGTAAGATGAGCAAAGTCTTCTTCTCGAATTCAGGAGCTGAATCCAATGAGGGAGCTATAAAAATCGCACGTAAGTATTCTTATGAGAGATATAAGAGCAAGCGCTACACCATAATAAGTCTCGTGAACTCTTTTCACGGACGCACCATATCTACGCTTGCTGCAACCGGCCAAGATGTTTTTCATAACTATTTCTTTCCCTTCACTGAAGGCTTCAAGTTTGTAGAAGCTAACAACATAAAAGCCCTTGAAGATGCACTGACACCCGATGTGTGCGCAGTCTTAATGGAGCCTATCCAAGGCGAGGGGGGAGTCTATCCCTTAGAAAAGGAGTATCTTTTAGCCGTTCAAGAGCTGTGTAATAAGCATGACGTCTTATTCATGCTCGATGAGGTGCAAACAGGTGTTGGCAGAACTGGATATTTTTACGCCTTTCAAGCATATGATTTAAAACCCGACGTAGTAAGCTCGTCAAAGGCTTTAGGCGGAGGTCTTCCATTTGGTGCTGTATTGGTGAATGAGAAATGTAAAGATGTCTTAGGCCCTGGAGATCATGCAACCACCTTTGGTGCAAATCCAATTGTGTGTGCTGGAGCCTTGGAGCTCATCGCAACTGTTGGGCAGGATGAATTTTTGCAAAGCGTGCGAGAGAAGGGCGCCTATATCGTTTCAAAGATAGAGTCGTTTAGAGAAAGTCATCCGCAAAGTCCAATTACAGGAATTCGCGCTCAGGGCTTAATGATTGGTATTGAGGTAGATGCCGACTTGGCAGCTTTATCACGCCACTGTATTGAAGCAGGAGTTTTATGTTTAACAGCAGGCAAACAAACCATACGACTCCTTCCTCCATTAAATATAAGTTACGATGAAATAGACCTTGGCTTGTCACGGATGCTTTCTGTCATGTCAAACAGTGAACCACGTTAAACGAAGTGTACATACCTATTTTTAGAGGGATAGTCATGAAAAAAGATTTTTTGACCCTACTCGATTATTCAGCAGAAGAAATCACGGAGCTGCTTGACTTGGCCGACCAGCTTAAGTACGAAACAAAGCACAAGATAGAACACCATATATTAAAGGGCAAAGTACTTGCCATGATTTTTGAAAAAGCATCAACGCGAACGCGCGCCTCATTTGAAACTGGTATGTTTCAACTAGGAGGCCATGCGCTGTTTATCTCTTCAAAAGATTCTCAAATTGGTAGAGGAGAGCCTATTGAAGATACTGCTCGAGTCTTAAGTGGCTATGTAGACGGCATCATGATAAGAACGTTTGAGCAAGAAACGGTCGAAACACTCGCCCAGTATGCAAGCGTCCCTGTTATAAACGGGCTTACCGACTTTGCCCATCCTTGTCAAGTTCTTGCCGATCTTATGACCATTCGAGAAGTAAAAGGCGTGCTTAGCGGACTTAAGCTGTGCTATATCGGGGACGGCAACAATATGGCAAATTCCCTTATAGTGGGCTGCCTAAAGCTAGGTATGAGCGTGAGTATCGCCTGCCCTCAAGCTTATAAACCGGCTGAAGAAATAATTGCCTTCGCTCAGAAGAATTATCCTGAAAAGTTTGAGCTTACCGACAATGTTGAGCTTGCGGCATCGCAAAGCGATGTCCTTTATACCGACGTATGGGCATCAATGGGCCAAGAAGATGAAGCTCTTGAGCGAAAGAAAATCTTTAAGGACTATCAAATAAACCATGAAATACTTGCCGCTGCCCATACAGATGCAATGGTTCTTCACTGTCTTCCTGCACATCGTGGTGAAGAAATTAGCGCCGATGCCTTTGAAGCTCATGCTCAAGAAATATTTGCT
>JAUNLE010000063.1 GCA_030532415.1 Coriobacteriia bacterium
TTTAGAACGGAGAGCATTTAATGGCGCTTACGGTAGGGCAAATTGAGGCGAAGTTATTTGACGCCTTTCCTTCATATGATGCAGAAGACTGGGATAAGGTAGGCCTTAGTGTAGGAAGACGAAGTCAAGAAGTGCATAAGATTGCACTAGCGCTTGATGTCACGACCGATGCAATTCGTAAAGCTCAGCAATTTGGGGCAGAGCTCCTGCTTACTCACCATCCAATTTTTCTTTCTGCTCCGCACTCCTTTGAGCCACTTGAAGAAGGCGGACTTTCTCCAGCTTCCAGTTTGTATGAAGCGGCTCGTCTTGGAGTAAGCGTTATCTCGATGCACACGAATCTTGATCGCTCAAAAACTGCAGCGCGACTCATGCCAGAAATGTTGGATTTAGAATTTATAGATCAGTATGAAAAGCGTTTTGCAAACAAAGGCGAAAGAGAGCTCGGACGTTTAGGGGCGCTTAGTAGGGCGAAAAATGATGCATTAACATTGGAGATGCTTGCAAAGAAAGCAAAACAATCCTTTGGCCGCGTCTTAAGCGTATGGGGAGATCCTCATACAAAAGTTCGAAATGTTTTAAGCTCATCGGGTTCGCTTTCTGATATGGGCTTTGAAGCTTTCATGCGAAAAGATGTTGATACGATTGTTACCGGTGAGCTTTCCTATCATAAGGCTCTTGACTTATCTATTCAGGGATTAAATTTGATTCTGCTTGGTCACGATGTCTCTGAATTACCGTATACTAAAATTCTGTTTGATATTGTACGCACGATGAATTTTGATAGCTCGCAAATTTTGACAATACAACAAGATAAAAACTGGTGGAGTTTGTAAAAGGATCACAATGGAATTAGCTCAAACGCTTATAAATGTTCAAGATATAGACCTAGATATCTTACGCATTCGAAAACAAGTCGAAGAAATGCCTGAAAGAAAAGCCTTAAATAAGGCACGCGCAGCATTGCTCGATTTGCAGAAGAAAACAAATAGCATCGTTGGTAAGCGCAAGGATATAGAACTTGATATTGAAGCAAATGAAGATGAGCTGACCCAGATAGACGAGCGTATTCAGGAGCTTAACGCTTTACTTGAAAGTGCCGATGCCAGGTTAGTTGCTAACCTTAACCGTGATCTTGCAGGTCAGGAAAAACGAAAAGAAAAGCTTAACTTTCAACTTGAAGGTTTATTTTCTGAACTTGAGAAACTTAGCGCACGTGAAGATAAAGCAAATGATGCCATGCGCAAACTTAAAGAACTCGAGCAGAAAAACATCGCGGCAATCCAAATGCAAGGTGCTGAATACCTTAAAAAACTTGAGACTTTACTAGAGGAGCGTCAAGAAGAATTCGCTCGACTTGACGTTTCATACCAAGATATCTACGAGGCTTTGGCTGAGAAGAAAAAAGGTATTGCGGTTGCCCAATATAAAGATGGGCGTTGTTCAATTTGTGGTACAGAATTCAACGATAGCCAAATAAGTCGTATGAAAAGAACCGAAGAGCTTGGTATATGTCAAAGCTGCGGCCGTATTTTAGTTATTTCTGATGAGGCGCGTGATGAGTAAACTTGTTTTATATACCGACGGTGGCTCTAGGGGAAACCCGGGTCAAGCAGGGATTGGCTTTAGCATCTTAGATGAAGAAGAGCGCGAGGAGCTTCTTTTTGGATCTTCCTATATTGGCGAGGCTTCAAACAATGTTGCAGAGTATCGTGCTTTAATTTGGGGACTTGAAAACGCACGCGCTTATAAGGCTCAGGCAATTTCGGTACGTGCCGACAGCGAGCTTATGATTAAGCAGATCAACGGGGAGTATCAAGTCAAAAATGCTGGACTAAAACCGCTGTATACTCGCGTCATGAACTTGCTTTCACACTTCGATGAGGTTTCATTTACTCATGTCATACGCTCTTTAAACAAAAGAGCCGATGAGCTTGCCAATATTGCTATGGATACACAGGAAGATTCAGGTAGCTTCTTAGTTGAAAATATGGATGAGACGCTGTTTGCTTTTCATGCATATGAGGATAAAAAGGTAGAAAAGAAGTCGCACGTAAAGGAGCGCATGATGTTTCAGGTAACAATTCAAGAGGATATTTCGTTTTATAAAACCCCAAGCATGCATCATGATTGGAAAGTAAACTTTACGGTGCGTGCTGATGAAGATGTTGACATGAAGCTTTTGTCCACCAAACACCTTCGTCCAATTCTGGTCGATATTTTAAGCAGCTACCAAGAAAAAGATGTTACCGAGCATCCTGATTTCAAAGGCAAGAAATTTTCTCTTGAATACTTAGCTCGTGAAATTTATAACAAACTTGAAGCCGACGAAAGACTCGCAAGTTTAGTGCTTGAGTCTACTAGCGTAATTATGTCCAAGGGCACAATCATCACTTACAGCAGGGCCTAAGGTTGGTAGTATGGCCGAAAAGAAGCGGGTACTTTTTGTTATAAGTGGCGGGATAGCTGCATATAAAATTGCTGAAGTAGTAAGCGCCTTAGTAAAGCGCAATTATTTCGTTCGTGTGGTTATGACTGAACATGCCTTGCATTTTATTGGAAAGGCAACTTTTGAAGCGCTGAGTCATAACAAGGTGTATGTTGATACGTTCGAGCCTTCCGAATTCGATATCAATCATATTCGACTTGCAGAAGAAGCTGATCTGGTGGTTTACGCTCCCGCAAGTGCAAATATTATTGCAAAGCTTGCCTGTGGAATTGCCGATGATTTAGCAAGCACACTGTATCTTGCTGCATCAGTACCCGTTTTTATCGCTCCTGCGATGAATGTGCATATGTATGAAAATCCTTCTACTAAACAGAATATGCATACGCTCAAGGCTCGGGGATGTACCTTCATTGAAGCAGCCGAAGGTTACTTAGCCTGCGGTTATGAGGGTAAGGGCAAACTGGCTTCGGTCGAAGAGATAGTCGCGGCGATTGAAAAACACTTTGCGTCAAAAAAAGACTTAGAGGGCAAACATGTTCTGATTACCGCAGGACCAACTTACGAGGCAATCGATCCGGTACGATTTATTGGCAATCGCTCATCAGGAAAAATGGGTCTTGCCCTTGCGCATGAGGCTTTGAGCCGAGGAGCTCAAGTCACGTTAGTCTTAGGCCCTTCATCACAAGAGGTAGATGCAGGTATTAAGCTTATTCGTGTGGAGTCGGCTCAAGAAATGTTAGCTGCTGCTCAAGCGCATTTTGATTCTGCCGATATTGTAATTGCATCTGCTGCTGTTTCAGATATGCGACCAAAGACTGCTGCTACAACTAAGCTTAAAAAGGGTGTCGATGAGCTTTCTAGTTTAGAGCTCGTTGAAAATCCCGACATCATAAAAACCTTAGCGAGCGAAAAAACTCACCAGTATTTAGTCGGTTTTGCAGCAGAAACTAACGATGTAATTGCTCATGCAAAAAAGAAGCTTACAGAAAAACGACTTGATTTAGTTGTTGCAAACGATGTTTCCAACAAAGATATTGGCTTTGGCAGTGATGATAACGAGGTTTCGCTCATCTTTAAAGATCAAGAAGTTCATTTGCAGAAAATGAGTAAGCGTGAATTGGCCTCAGAGATTTATGACGCCATCCTGAATGATATGGTCGAAAAATAGTTCTCATATAAGTTTAAGACTTCAACTGTAAACTTGTGTTAAAGTAAGTATTCGCAAAGCGTCGGAGTGTGGCGCAGCTTGGTAGCGCACTAGACTGGGGGTCTAGGGGCCGTGGGTTCAAATCCCGTCACTCCGACCATTCTTACCTGTGGTTTTGCGAAAATTCTCCAGAGCACATTTTAAAATCAATTATTTATTTTTTCTTCTTCTAAACCACGGTATTATCCTATTGACTTCGGCGGAATAAATTTCATACTCTTCGCCAAAGATAGTCTTAAGCCATTTTTCTTCAGTATGTTTAAGTAGTATTGTTAAAAAAGCCCAGAAAATCACCGGCATTATTAATAGCATGTAATTTGCTGTAAAAAGCAAAGTTCCTGTAAAAATAAATAAAAAAGCTGTATAAACTGGATTTCGCACAAAGCTATATATTCCTGTAGTAATCAATTCATTTTCTTGAACTTTTTTATCTATTTTCTCTACTAGTATTGCTTGAATCCATAAATATATGCCAAAGAGTATTAAGATAAAGCCTATGACAAAGAAAAATATTTTCCCTTCCTTACATTCACCTGCACTTAAAAAACCGCTAACGTGTAAAAATAATCCTAATATGGTCAAGCACAAGCAAGTGATTACATATATTGGACCAACTCCAAATACCGGCATTTTAAATTCGTTTGATTTCATTGTTCACACCGTAAATTGTTACTTTAAAACTTGTGTTTTTTGTCATTGCATCCGTGAGCATCAGCTTGCACCCGTAGACTGAATTTCTATCAAACTCTTATCTGAACTTTACTGGAATAAACGATGGGGGTTCATTCTCATTCTTCATACTTATGGCGTACGTGTAGTAGTAATTGTTTTCATGATATCCCACGGCAACGTTAGGATAGGTGCCTTGAATTGGCATGTTTAACATGAGTTGCTGGCCGGGTGAGAATTCTTCAAGGTAGAAAAGCTGCCGGGTGCTTCCGGACATTTCACCCGTGTCAGAGAGGTTTTCAGTCGTAAATTCAAATACTGATAAATTTTTTATAGGCACCAGTGTGGTGATTACTACTGAACCTGAATATTCTAATGGATCAACAGTAAATGCATGATCTGAATTCAAGTATTGGAATTCAAAGTCGGGATCAATGTAGTCAATCATAAGAGCAATATTTTCCAGCATATTCTGGTTATTAAGATTCCCTTTTTCCCATGTTTCCCAGGTGATTTTTTCTTGTTGATCACTTTTTAAGGCAGTTAAGCGATTTATTTCCTCGGCGCTTATCAGTTCGACACCGCTTTTAACAATCTGATCGATGAAGTTTTTTTCTTTGGCTTTCAGCTGCGGGTCTTCACTCCAATTTTCAACCGCTATCTTCTTTTTGCCATCTTTTTTGTATTCGCGAACTCGAAGGGAAGAATGTGCACCTAAATAATTGCTCTCCTCTTGAAGCTTTTCATTAAGTGGTCCGTCAATATCATAATGAAGATGTGAAAGATAACCATCGAAGCTTATTGTTTCGGAAAAAAGTTTCTGCAGTATACCGTCGTGGTCAAGCTCATGTACATCTCGCATTGTTGCCAAATTACCGTATGAATTAATAAACTCTACAATTCCCGCGGTGTATATATTAAATTTCGATTCGTTAATGAAAGTATCGTTAAATGATGAAAGCAGGGTAAGATTTTTATCCTTATAAGTAATGAATCCGACCCAGTTTGAAGGCCCTGTGTCTGCGGTCTCAAAATTGATAATCATGTCGCTAACGCCATCGCGGTTAACATCATCGAAGGCATAAAGCACATTGGCTGGCTCATACAGAAATCCTTCTATGGCTTTTTTGACTTGTGCGTAAGTATATTCACCATAACCAAGCCCGTCTCTGTTGGCGCCTTCATCGTCATCTATTTTGAAGAAATCACTGGTCTTTACGGAACGTTTATCTTCCAAAAAGTCTTGATACGCCTGCTTGGCTTCTTTGTTAGGGTCTGTGGATGCTTGATCAGGCTTGTTTGCTTCTGTCTTGGATGGACTTTGAGATTCACTATTAGCACTTAGATCTTGTTCAGGAGCTGTCGCTTCTTCTTGTGCAGCTATGCTCGTTTCTTGCGTATTGGATCTTGAGCCATCTTGCTTATTCTGAGCAGAAGTGCAGGCAACGCTAGGAACTAAAAGGATGACTATTGCGAGTATTGATAGAATCTTCTTCATACTGCACCTCTGATTAATTGAGTTTACAATCTGAATTTTCTTACTAGTCTACTTTTAAATCTGAGATTAAACTAAAACCTTTTATGGTTCTTAATAACTAGCATAGCATCCTGGTGGGGCTATGTTTAGCAGGAAAACCTTGATAGGTCTTATTTAACTTGAAATAGGGAAGGGAAAATATAGTCCTTATTTCAAGTTAGGTTATGAAATTGAAATAAGAAAGTTAAAATCATGGTCTTATTTCAAGTTCAGCTGTTATATTGAAATAAGGGAATTGAAAGCTAGGTCTTATTTCACTTTAACGGAGGTGAAAGATGATGAAAAATCGCGCGGGGAACTATAGAAAGCATTTCTCCGGAGAGGCACAATATAATTCATTTATTCCTGCACCGCTGCCACCGCAGCCCAGTCTTGAAATGGATAGCGAGATGCTTGACTCTCTTATACAAGCAAACAATGCTATTGCTGCATTTGAAAGCATGGCTCAAAGAATTCCAGATATGGATATTTTTATATATATGTATGTGAGAAAAGAAGCGCTTATGTCCTCGCAGATTGAAGGCACGCAGGCTACGCTTGAAGATGTTTTTGACCCTGAGATAACAAGTAATACTAATAGAGATGTCGCTGATGTTGTTAATTACGTTAAAGCCATGGACTACGCAGTCAACAGGCTCGATACATTACCGCTTTGCAATCGTCTTATTAAAGAGACGCACGAGGTTTTGATGGAGGGAATACGGGGGCAGGAGAGAAACCCTGGAGAATTTAGATATTCGCAGAATTGGATTGGTGGACAAGGAAGCACGCTCAAAACAGCAAGCTATATTCCGCCGCATCCAGAAGATATGGTAGAAGCTCTGTCAGATTTGGAAAGATATATAAATAAGGAAGATGCAGACGACGATCTTATTCGTGCAGCCCTTATTCACTATCAATTTGAAACGATTCATCCTTTTCTTGACGGCAACGGGCGCATTGGTCGTCTTCTTATTGTGCTTTATCTCATGAAAAGAGGAGTGCTTAGTTCTCCAGCCTTGTATATTTCTTATTATCTTAAGAAAAATCGTTTAGAGTACTATGACAGAATGAGCGAAGTGAGAAATAAAGGAAATTATGAGCAATGGGTTAAGTTTTTCCTTCAGGCTCTAGCAGAGTCTGCTAAAGATGCACTTCAGACCATCGATGAACTTATCGCTCTTAAGAATAAGAATGAAAAACTCATTGAAGGTATGGGACGTGCGTCAAAGAATGCTCTCTTACTGTTCCAGCATTTAGAGTCAAATCCAATTATTGACATAAGCCAAACGGCACAGGCAATAGGTTTATCGTATAACACGGTTTCTTCTATAGTTAAGAGATTTATTGAGCTTGATATCCTGGTTCAAAAAGAACGTGTAAGCAGAAACCGCACCTTCGTTTATGAAGAATATCTCAAGATATTGAGGAAGGGAACCTAAGGTAGGCGCCCAGGTAGACTAAGGTAAAGGCCCAAAAAGAGTGGTGTTAACCTGTGTCAACACCACTCTTTGCGCTCGATTGAAGCTCTTATTTGATAATTACCGGAGTGAGCTCCAGTGAACCATCCATGCCGTTCATGATAATGCCATACGTTACGTATTCATCCTTGTCATAATATCCCACTGCAACGGTTGGAAAGGTACCTTGAATCGTCGTATGCAAAACAAGGGGTTTGTCAGGTGTTAATTCTTCAAGGTAATAACCTCCGAAAACCTGACCAACTGGCACTCCGTCATTACTTACGTCCTCTACTTCAAAATAAAACACACTCAAATGTTTTATAGGTACAGCCGTGCGTAGTAGTGCAGCAATTTGGTAGTCCGATATATCAACCGTATATTCGTGATATGAGTTTGAATTGGTAAGTCCATCTCTTTGTGCGTCAAAATAGTCGATGCTCAGAGCAGGTTGATTAGTCGTGTTGTTATTATTAGTCGTGTTGAT
>JAUNLE010000064.1 GCA_030532415.1 Coriobacteriia bacterium
ACTCAAGGCTTCCATGTGAGTCAAGAAGAAGTTTTTCTCTTCACAAGATGTACACTTGAGTACTTGGCGCTGGAGGTAGAAAAAAGAAATTCTCGAACCGCCAGGACAAGAATAATAGCACAGATTTCTTGCCTGAGTCCGAGAATTTCAACTTATATTTTCTACACATAGTGTTCTCAAAAATATGAACACTATGACAGTTTATCTTGGGACTAAAGAGCTACAATGCGCTTGTACTTACGCTTACCTACTTGGAGCACCTTGTTCTCAATAGCTTCGCGCTCAACATTGTACACGCCTTTTTCGACCGCTTCACCGTCTATGCGCACACCGCCGCCATCAATAAGCCTGCGTGCCTCACCAATAGAACTTGCCATCTTTGCATCGCTAATGATTTTTGCAAGATATACTTCATCCCCGCTTAAATCAAAGGCGAATTCTTCTACGTCATCTGGAATTTGATGCTCTTTGAAAAGCGCATCAAAATTTGCTTCGGCATCAATCGCTGCTTGCTCGTCGTGGTAAATTGCAACGATATTTCTTGCAAGTGCGCGTTTTACCTTATTTGGATGTAAGCTGTCGTCTTTAAGTCCTGCTTCTATTTTGTCAGCCTCTTCCACACTCATAGATGAAGCAAGACGGGCATAACGCACAATCATATCGTCAGGAATTGACATGATTTTACCGAACATATCAGATGGTTCATCGGTTAGCGCCACGTAGTTCTTGTAGGACTTAGACATCTTGCGCACGCCATCGGTTCCCTCAAGCAGCGGCATGGTAATGCAAACTTGCGGCTCCATATCCATCGCGCTCATAAGGTCGCGCCCTGCAAGCAAGTTGAAAAGCTGGTCGTTTCCGCCCATCTCTATGTCTGCCTTTATCTTTACCGAATCGTATGCTTGAAGCGTTGGATACAAGAATTCATGAAGTGAGATAGATTGCTGATTTTTATATCGGTTCGAGAAGTCATCGCGCTCAAGTATGCGTGCAACCGTAAAATTGGAAGTAAGTCCTAAAAGATCTTCAAGATTCATCTTTAACAGCCAGTCGGCGTTGTACACAAGATCAGTTTTCGACTCATCTAATACTTTAAAAGCTTGCTCGATATAGGTTTGAGCATTTTCTGCAATTTGAGCACTGGTAAGCGGAGGGCGAGTTGAATTACGTCCCGAAGGATCTCCAATAAGTGCGGTTCCGTTACCAATGATTAAGGTAACGTGGTGGCCTAAATCTTGCAGTTGGCGCATCTTTCGCAAGGGTACTGCGTGTCCAAGGTGTAAGTCAGGAGCAGTTGGATCTACACCAAGCTTTACGTTTAAGGGCTCTTTGCGTTCAAGCTTTTTTCTTAGTTCAGCTTCTGGAACAATTTGGCTCACGCCGGACTTTATAATATGCATTTGTTCATCAACAGATAGCATTCGGACCTCTCTCACTTCAATTAAAACTTCACGATAGTATACAACATGAAGCAAGTTTAAAGCTTTTCAAGCCAGTTAAAAGAGGCGATTCCTCCAGCAATATGGTCTTTTTCAAAAGCAGAAAAATCCAAGTAGCGAAGCGTTTCATGCCAGCCATCATAGACAAGCAAGATAGTAATTGTATCGTGTTGAAGTGACCACTGCTGATAGCCTACAACGCTTATGCTGTGATTTGCGTAATAACCTCGCAATATGTTCATCACCAAAGGCAAGCCTTGATCAAGGATCGCTTGTATATCCTTAAACTTCCAAAGGTATAGGGCGCGCGCTTTGTAGCCTTGAAGCTTAGGCACTTTTTTTACGAGCTTGTTTAAGATGGCTGTCATAAAAAATGGGACGGTTCCTATATAAGGAGTAAACAAGTACGACCTTGCAGCACTTAAAGCTCGGGGAAAGTAGGCTTTAATAGCTTCAGCTTCGCCCGCTAAAAAAGAAGCGATACGCGCGCTTGCAACAATAAAACACGCCTGATCGATATGAGTTACCTGACTAATACTCAAGGGACTCGTTGGTAGATAGACTTCCGCAAGCTTGTGGGCAGGCGCTTTGTAGCGCGACTGAATATAGGCTTCGATGTCATAAATAGATGCGTATCCAAAAGCATTGGCATCTTGACCAGAAAAGCGTGAAGATTTCTTTTTGTACCATCTATATAAAGCCTTATGAATATATGTCATCGATATCCTTGAATGTTACTGCGCACTCCTCTTATCTTCCCACAATCTGTGGTGCACATTTGAGTGAACTGTGGTGAGCTTTTCATTTTTTGTTCTATCCCCGTGTGTTTTTAGCTTAAGCTTTGGGCTTTCTTGGATTTCATGGATAATAAAGAATAGTTAACTGAGGAGGCTTTCTAATGGCATCACGCGTAAGACGAGCTCGCAGACATGATTCGTCCAATGTTTCGGGCTTAGTGGTTCTTGCTATTTTTATAATGATTATTGCTGCTATCGCCGCTGCCTTTTTAGGCGGAATCAAGGTGGTGGGCTCATGGCTGCAAGATCTTCCAGACTATACCGATGCTGATTCTTATCTTAATGCTGAACCTACAAAGATTTTAGATGCAGATGGCAATCTTATAGCTCAGCTGTACCTACAAAATCGCGAAACTGTTGGCAACGAGGACGTTGTCGACTGGGTGAAAAAAGCTACCGTAGATGTAGAAGACGTTCGTTTTTATTCCCACAAAGGTGTTGACCCACAAGGTATTGCTCGTGCTGCGTATATCACGCTTTCAGGACAGGGCACCGAAGGTGCTTCTACTATTACACAGCAGCTTGTACGAAATACCGTATTAAGCGACGAACAATTCGAGCAAACGCTTCGTCGTAAAGTTCGAGAAGCGTACATTGCACTTGAGTTAGAAAAACAATACAACAAAGACGAAATTCTCATGATGTATCTCAACACCATTTATTATGGTGCAGGAGCTTATGGTATTGAGGCTGCTTCTCAAACGTATTTTGGAAAGTCGGCTGACGAACTTGACTTAGCAGAATCGGCGCTTTTAGCCGGAGTTCCTAATTCTCCTTCAGCCTTCGACCCAACTAAACACTTAGATGCATCAATTGAACGCAGAAATTTAGTTTTACGTCGTATGCGTGATGCAGGAGATATTACAGAAGAACAATTTAATGAGGCAAGCAATGCTGAAGTGGTGCTTAACTACACTCCTCCAAGCAATAACGGAACGCTTAAATATCCTTACTTTGTTGACTACGTAAAATCGATTCTACTCGATGAATTCAACCAAGATTTCCTGTTTAAATCGGGACTTACCATTAAAACGACCCTTGATCCAACACTGCAAGCATATGCAGAAGAAGCGGTTTTGAAAACGGTCGGGGAAGCTGAGCGACTTGAAGCATCCTTAGTTTCAGTCGACCCAAACAACGGCCACATCGTTGCTATGGTTGGTGGTAAGGACTACTCAAAAGATCAATTTAATCTGGCAACCCAAGCTCGTCGTCAACCGGGTTCTGCCTTTAAGGTGTATACGCTTGTATCTGCAATCAAAGAAGGAATGGACCCTGAGACGCTCGTAAACGCAAGCTCTCCAGCTCAGATTACTGATGAGTGGGAAGTTAAAAACTATGCAAACGAAAATGCTGGTATCGTAAGTTTACGTGAGGCAACATGGAGATCACTGAACACAGCCTACGGACGTGTAATACGCGAAATTGGTCCTCAAGTTGTTGTTGACACGGCTGAAGCAATGGGTATCACCTCGAAATTAAGTGCGGTACCTGCTATTACACTTGGTGTATACGGTACTTCACCACTTGAAGAAGCCTCGGCATTTGGAACTTTAGCAACAGGCGGTATTCACCGAGATCCCATTGCTATTGTTGAGATTTATGACCGCAATAACAAGGTAATTTACCAGGCAGAAGATACCTCAGTTCGAGCACTTGATGCCTCTGTTGCCTCTGTCGCAAACGATGTGTTAAAAGGTGTATTTACTGACGGTACTGCTCGATATGGTAACCCTCAAGATGGACATATATATGCAGGCAAAACCGGTACCTCGCAAAACGTTCGTGATTTATGGCTTGTAGGTTATACCACTTCTTATTCAACGGCGGTGTGGGTTGGCTATCGACAGGAAGCAGAAATTCGTTTTAATGGTTCTTTAGGAACCACCAGAGCACTTCCTTCTCCAATATTTAAGGCTTATATGAGCAAAGCAATGCAAGGTAAGCCAAAAGAAGACTTCCCAAGCGCGCCACATCCAGAATATAAGCCAGAGGAAGACTGGGAGCTAGACGTTCAAAAAGAAGATACCAATACGATTGAGATATATATTGAGTCACTTCTTGAACAGTATCCGGGATACTCCATTACGACTGAATTGGTTCTTGATGAATTCACCCCTCCTGGACAGGTGGTTCGCGCCGAAGTAGATGACTATATGAGATTAATTAAGGTATACGTATCAGTTGGTCCAAGTGATGGAGAGAATTTAGAAGATCTCTTTAACCTCGATGACCTAAATGGTTATAGCGGAAACTTTAATGGAAATTCTAATGGTCGCTACGAAGAAGGAGATAATTATGGTGGCTTTTATGCCCCTTATGATCCTGGAATCGTAGATTTCTAGAATTCTAAGAGATTGTAAGGCGATAATCTTAGGAAGCCTGTAAGCGATTGCACAGATAACAAGGGCTCATCTGCATCAAAGAGATGGGCCCTTTTTGATTGCATCGATTACTGCAGTTCGCCTTCTTGCAAACCTAGATGCTCTCGCACCTTTGGAAAAATAGTAATCAGCATAAACAAGCTCAGCCCGATTCCTGTATACACTACAAGATAACTTCCCCAGGTAGGATACACTTCATAGAGACTTGTCTTTGCAACATCAATCCCCGTAATAATTGCGAATGCTTGCATGGTTGGCAAAAATATTGACGCTAAAAAGCTTACAAGCATTACAAAAATAGCAAGGCTTACTGCCCTTTTGGACCAGCTGGTCACGCGATTGTTCGGCAAGAACAGTGCAATAAGTAGTGAAACCATAGGAAAAGCTGCCACAAAACCAAGCTTTGCCCCGCTCATAAGCAAAGGTGATCTGCCATTTACCAATTCATTGAAGGTAAAGCTCGTAGCATTTGCCCCATAAGGAGCAATCGTAATAAAGGGCACAAAAAAAAGAAGCATTGCGAAAATTGCAATGCCTGTTAAATACATTATTTTAAGATAATTAGCATTTCTCATAAGTGAAGCAATTCCCTTTTATTCTAGGTGTTAGACTCTGAGCGCGCTTAAAAGATTGAGAAATTTCTCAGTATTCTCTTTCGACGATACTATCACGAGTACGGTATCATCTCCAGCGACAGAACCCACAATATCGGGAAGCTCAGCTCCATCGAGCGCTGCTGCAACCCCAGGCGCTGTGCCAGGAGATGCCTTAATAACAACTAAGTTATCAACAGACTCAACATCTTCAACTAAATCTTTTACCATGCGATGCAGATGAAGGTCTTCAGCCAAAACATAATGACCGTCTTCCACCTTTTTAAGACCTAAATCAGTAATATCGCGTGATATTGTTGCCTGAGTTACCTCAAAACCAGCTTCTTTAAGCTCATCTACAATTGCGCGCTGAGTTTTTATTTCCTTGGCGCGCACGATTGAGCGGATAAATTCATGTCTTGAATTACGCTTTTTCATTTTGCCTCCACCTTATACAATAAATTGGAGCTCATTCGGATATTGTTGCAACATTATTCATCTATGCGAGCGTTTTTAGGCACAAAAATGCATAATTTCTCTAAACGGTTAAATTATTAGGACAAGATGCATCTATTTTTGGACTGCCTGAGCGATTATTTACCTTGCATTTTATATTGAGCCTCAACTTGAGCCTTATCAGCTTCCCAAAATTCCGGATGATTTTTATACCAGGTAATCACTGATGAAAGGCCTAATTCGAAATTTGTATACTCGGGAGTCCAGTCAAGTTCACGGTAGGATTCGCGCGCATCAATTGCATAACGGCGGTCATGGCCAGCACGATCGCTTACCAATTCATAGTCGTCTTCCTCATAACCCATAAGTTTATTCAGCATTCGAACGACCTCAAGGTTTGAAAGCTCACCGTTTGCTCCTAACAGGTAGGTTTCGCCTGGCTTTCCTGTCTCAAGTATTTTATAAACTGCATGGTTATGATCGTCTACATGAATCCAATCGCGAACGTTTTGGCCTGTTCCATACACGCGCGGACGAACTCCCAAAAACCTATTGGTAATCATGCGAGGAATAAATTTCTCGACATGCTGATAGGGACCATAATTGTTAGAACAGTTTGATATGCTGGCAAAAACTCCGAACGAGCGCACCCAGGCACGAACCATCATATCGGCCGCCGCCTTAGATGCTGAATAAGGAGAAGAAGGTTTGTAGGGGCTTAAGCGCGTGAACTTTTGTGGGTCATCTAAGGCTAGATCTCCAAAAACCTCATCGGTTGAAATGTGGTGGAGGCGCACCTTGTATTCTCGACAAGCTTCCAGAATATGCACCGTTCCTACTACATTTGTTTGTACGAATAAGTCGGGATTCAAAAGCGAATTATCGTTATGGGATTCTGCCGCAAAATGAACTATCGCATCAACGTCTTTTGCCAGGTCAAAAACCAAATCCTTATCCAAGATATCGCCGACAACAAGCCTGCAGCGCTCAAGACCTGCAAGATTTTCAGCCTTACCAGCATAGCCAAGCTTATCGAGCACAAGTATTTCGTCTTGAGGGTGCTCAGATAAGGTTTGTCGTACGAAGTTAGTGCCTATAAAGCCAGCGCCGCCTGTTACCAAAAGCTTCATCGTCTTATTTCAACTCTCCAAACGTTTCAATAAATAAGTGTTTGCCTTCATCCATACACTTCATCATGCGTGAAATTGAAAAGGACGCATCAAAGAGGTGCTTTTTTCGCAAGGCAAATTGCAAGCATAAAAACTTATAATAGCGAGGATTTATGCGATAAAAAATTGCTCCACGATTTTTAAGAAAGTCTTCGGTATACCCACTAAACCACGAAGACTGCGACATATCTACCCTGGCTATAGGCTCACTAGATGAATAAATTTGTGCACCAGCTGCAAGAGCATCGGCTATAAACACGCTGTCTTCCCCCGATAAAAAAAGATTAGAGCCGAATCTTTCATCAAAGCTAATGCCTGTTTTTTCTACAAACGCTCGCTTAATCGCAATATTTATAGCGCCATAGCGCAGTGAGTTATACCACGAAAGCTTGCGTACTCCCCTGCTTTGCTTAGCCTCTGGGCGCTCTTTTTGAGCAAGACGTTCGACCTTAAACATGAACAGGTCTGCTTGCGGATGTGCACGAAAGGTTTCCCGCACAAGCTGTGCATAGTCTTTTTTGTAGACCATATCGTCGTCCGTAAACAGAAGGATGTCCCCGCGCCCTTCCTGTAGCGCTCTTTTGCGCGAGATTCCAATTCCCTTTTCTGCATACGATAAAACGCGCACCCTTGAATTGTGAGCAGTATAAAAATTTTCATGAGGAAGCTTTTTTTCATGCTTAGCCTTACTGTGTACGAGCTGGTTTATCACAAGCACGTCTTCAGTAAGCTGCATGCTATTAAGGAGGGCCTCGCCTTGAAAATCACGGGTGGATAAGAGGTGTTCTATGCTGCACACAATACAAGCACTCTTGCTTAATCACGTCTAAAAAGATCGCGAGAATAAATTTTCTTATCTGCCTTTGAAATCGTTTCGTCTACGCGATTGGCTAAAATTATGTCGGAA
>JAUNLE010000065.1 GCA_030532415.1 Coriobacteriia bacterium
ACATGGCAAAACGAACTGGATGGCGCTTTTCGTCTCAAGAGGTGTTTTCATACTTCGAGCTTTCGCCGCACTATGCAATTTTAGAAATTAATCCACCCAACTCCTGGCTTGATAAGTCCTTGAGCGATTTGCATATAAGAAGTAAGCATAACTTGAATGTTATTGCCTACAAAATAAACGAGCAGGTATTTCCTATGACAAGCGCTAGCTACGTCTTTAAGCGCGGTGAGCATATTTATCTTGCTGGGGCAGAAAAAGACCTGATGAAACTTCACTTGTAAGAGGCCAAGTAAAAAGGACGCCTATCCAAGCGCCCTTTTACATAGCATATACTGGAGTTTTTGTTCAAGCTATTTAATGTCTTGAAGGCTGAAAGAATCTTTTCCTTCAAACACATCAAGCGCCTCTTGTGCATCATAGTCTGCAAGCGTAATTGATGAAATCGCATTACAAAGGCGAACAGCTTCATCAAGTGAGCGCTGGTGAATATTGCGTCCCGTTGCATTTCCAGAGGCTTTTCCAATATGAATTTGGTCGTAGAGTTGCTTTAAGAATACTTCGGCATCTACGGTAGAACCGCCTGCACATACGAGACCTGTGCGACCAGCCGCAGTGGATGCAATGCTCAAAAGTTCAGCAGAGCTTTTATCTGCACTATCTTTTGGAGGATTTACTTTCACGAAATCTGAGCCAAGGCACAGGGCAACACCAGCGGCACCTGCAATTAATTGCGCGTCTTTTTCATCTGCCACAGCACCACCGCGTGGATAAATCCAAAGCACCGTAATCAAGCCATTTGCATGGGCATCTGCAATAAGCTCGCCTGCTTCAGAAAGCATATCGGCTTCAAATTCTGATCCAAGGTAAATGGTGTAACCAATACCAACTACATTCACGCCTGCATCGCGCATATCAAGTACTGCCTCAAGCGAAGTAAGTTGTCCTGAGTATGGATCTTTTTGTGAAGTCTTAACCAAGTTAGTCTTAGAGTTCATCTTAACTAGATAGTTAATCTCGGGATAATCTTCAGCATACATAGCGATAAGTCCACGCTGACCTGCTAAAACACCAATGGTAGCTTGTGAGCCAATCTTAAAGAGGTGTTCTGGATCAAGGTCATCTTCTGCTATGCCCTCGCCATAAAAGTCATTGTTTAAGTGCTCAATTTTTTGGTCGCAGGCAAAAAGCATTAATCGACCAGTCTCGCGAGTAGCTGCAAGATAATTATCAATATAGGCTTCTTTAAATTCTGGCATTACGTCAAGAGGTATACGAACATCATCGCGCGAAATTTTTGGCATAATAATCTCCAAATTCAAAATAATACGTACTACATTCTAGTCGCTCATTGCTCACATTTTATCTTAAAGTTCACACTCTTTGTGCACTTCATATCTAAATCGATGAGAAATAGGCAGCGAAAGCTTGGTATCAAGAGCTTCACTTGATACTAAAGGACCGAGCGGCTCTTGTTTTCGCTTAAAGCTATTGGCCAAAAGACGGTTTACAATAGCTTGTACTTTCTCAATGTCTATCTGAAGTTCTTGTCCTACACGTTTAAGTTCTTCCACCTCAAGGCTTGTATGCTTATGGTAGCAGTGCAATATTGCATCAATTACTTCATAGCTTGCGCCTAGTGAACTTTCATCATCTTGCTTATGGGCTAGTTCGGCCGAGGGTGCTTTTTCGATAACCGTTTGTGGTATCGGATTTATTCCACCAAAAAAATCTCCCGCTATGCGCGCAAGCCTAAACACATCGCTTTTGTATACATCTTTAAGTGGCGAAAACGCTCCTATGGTATCTCCGTATAAGGTGGAATAACCCATTGCAGCCTCGCTCTTATTACCAGTATTTAAAACGATGTAAGCGCTTTGGTTAGAGAAAAACATTAGGTAGACGCTTCGAAGCCTTGCTTGTAAATTCTGTTCAGCTAGCGATTCTTCCTCATAGGAAAGTTCTTGTGAAAAAGTTTTTAAGGCAGAATTAATAGCCTTTTCTTCGAGTTGAATTCCTAGATTTTTAGCAAGCTTGTATGCATCTTGTAAGGATTGATCAGAGCTATAAGGTCCGGGAAGTGTAAAGGCTAAAACCTTATCTGGGCCAAGTGCATACGTGGCAATTGTAGCCACAAGGGCTGAATCAAGGCCACCAGACAAGCCAATCAAGACTCCTGGAAGCTTATTGCTTCTTACATAGCTTTTTATTGAGTGTGCAAGTGCCTCAAATAACAGATGAAAGCTTTTGGATTTATTTGCAGCTCCGCCAGCTCCTTCAGCTTTTTCAGCTTCTTCAGCTTTGCATACTTCGCCTGCGCCATGCGGCTTGAGCTTTTCAAAATCTAAGAGTAACTCTTGTCCAGAAAAATCAAGGTGCTTGTGCACAAGTTTGCCTGAAGCGCTAAGCACAAAGCTTTCTCCTGCATAAATGTATTCGTCATAGGCACCTACACTATTCAAGTAGCTTATGCTCGCAAAAGTATTGTGCGATAGAAGCGCTTTGGCAGCCGAAAGCTCTTGAAGCATAGGCTCTTTTTCATAGCAAAAACGCTCATCTGCCAGGACAAGCAGGTGTGCGTGCTCCTGAGAAATTTCATCTTCAAATTCAAAAGATTCTCGAATATAGAAGATTTCATCCAAGATCTGAATGCTCTTTTTAATAGGCGTAACACCGCGAGCGGACAAAAGAAAAAAATTGCAGGAAAGAGCATCAAAACCCTGGCTTTCACAAACAGGCAGTTTCATGAGGCAAGGTGGATACGCTTCAGATACAAGCTTTTCAAGCGCACGCATGAGCGCATCCCTGTATTCAGGAATACGAACAAAATTCCTTTGGTGCGGACCTGCAAACATATTGTTCGATACCAAGACAAGATCTGCGTGAGCCTGCGCTGCCCGCATCAAAGCTTGCTCTAAACGCTCAAAGCTTCCAGCTATATCACCAGGATAACTGGGGATTTGTACGCTATAAAGCTTCATAAATTAGGTCCACCTCTCCCACGAAAGCTCGATGCCATCAGGCGCAAGCACTGTTTTTAAGCTTTCATCATATTCAAGCGCATCTAAGTTCAGTATAAGATTGAGTGAGGACAAAAAATCTCGCGTATCAAAACGCTTCTCCAATTCAGGAATAAGACGCATCGCATATGCTTCGCTCAGTTTAATGCTCAAGAGTTGTGGACCAAAATAATCTTGTAAGCGTCGTATCTTTTTTGAAAGTTCCTCTAAATCATAGCTGCTATCATCTGCAAACTCATAAATAAGAGGAATATTTAAAGACTCTAAGATTTGTGCTGCCCTGTCCAGTTCATCAAAGCCAACGTTTAATTCAAGCGAGTCTATTTGAAGCTTATAAGGGTGAATAATGAAGTGCTCAAGCTCAGAAAGTGATGAAACTCTTGCGGAAACCGCAATTGCCTGTGCATCTGTACTAAGC
This sequence comes from Coriobacteriia bacterium, assembly GCA_030532415.1. GTDB lineage: Bacteria > Actinomycetota > Coriobacteriia > Coriobacteriales > JAEZZM01 > JAUNLE01. Next base: position 3,436 of record JAUNLE010000065.1, read on the forward strand.
GTATCAAAAGCTTGTAAGTAAGGTTCATCGATAATAGCGCGCAGGTGTGACTTGTCTGAAAGCTCCTCTAAGTCTTGAGGGCTTTTTATACCTAAGATGCCAATGGTAGGCGAGCTTTGCTTGTATAAACACGGTAGCTTTTCTGTCTGATCTTTTTGAGTTTCGACGAGAAAACTTGCACCATAAAAACCTTGTTTGGACAGGCTAAGCAGCTCTTCTTTACTTCTAAATTCACCTAAGGCAAAGGGAATCAGATTGCTCTCTAGTACATCTTGGGGGCTTAGTTTGCTAGCCTTTGAAAGTGCCACAACTGAAAGTGGCTCTAGGTAATGGTGAACGTACTTCAAATCGTCTAAGTTATTCAGAAGAGGAATTGCGAGCACACCCAACTTTCGGGCGTATGAAACGATGTCGTGCGGATTCATTCCTGCACTCGCAAAGGCTGGAAATACAAGGGCGCTTGCACCAAAAGAGGCTGCGAACAAAAGGCTGTCTGCACTCGTAAAATAATCGATGAGCAACAACTGCCTAAAGTCTTGCCGTAGTTTCCTGCAAAGATCTTGACTTTGCGCATCATAACTTTCAAGCCTGTAGGTGGCTAAAACCACAAAGCGCTTGTCAGAGACAAATTCATGAATGAGCTCTTTGACATCTTGTGCATCAAATAAGCGAGCATCGTCAAGAATTTTCGAGACGCCCACTTCTTTCATATAGTCTTTTTTAGCTTCGCGAGCAAGGTCGCTCGTAGAGCTTATGATTTCAGAAAAACTTTGCTTGTGCGTATCCATATTAACAATATTTCACGTATGCGTGAGAACCCAAAATATCGCCGCATTCTGCTCGCAGGACATAATCTTTAGCACTTACTTTTTGAGGAACTTCAATACAGGTTCGCTCACTATCATCACCATGAATAATGAGTTCTATGTGGTCGTTTCCAGGGTGGGATTTAAAAATTTCAGAAAGCTTGACCATGAGTTCTGGCTTTAAGTGTTCTTTGCTAATTTGCAGCTCTAAGACGTGCGGTTTATTATTTTCTTCAGTAAATACCAGCTCTTCCAGCTCGTAGACGATTAACTGGTCTCCCCTATCAGATCGCTCGAGCTTCGCCTTAATGCGAACAAAAATGTTTTGACTCTCATCGGCAGCAAAGTCGTCATTTGCTTCAAGAATCTTTCGAGCCTTGTCATAGACCGATGGAAAGAGCACCGCATCCATCTCGCCTTCCATATCCTCTATGCTCATAATCGCCATAAGTTTGCCAGCTTGGGTAGCTTTTTTTGTGACCTTAGTTACCATACCTGCAAACCAGTGTGTTGCACCATCTTTAATAAGCATCTCGCCGGACGTTTCATCTTCAACGAAAACGTCTGAAAGAGTGTAATCTCTCGCGTTAGAAAGCGCATACTCATAAGGCCTCAAAGGATGGTCGGATACATAAATACCTAAAATCCTGCGCTCTTCAGCAAGCTTAATAGGACGATCCCACTCAATGTTGTTTGGGGCAGGTATTTCAAGCGAAAAACCAATGTCTGGATCGTCACCAAACATATCAAACATGCTTACCTGACCAGCACTTTTATCCTTTTGACGTTTTTGAGCAGCATCAAGAATGTTATTTGGATTGTCTTTGCTAATAAAACCATATAGCTGTTTTCTGGTATAGCCGGTTGAATCAAAGGCACCTGATTTTATGAGCGCCTCGACTACCTTGCGCGTAACCACTTTTGCGTCAACGCGTTCAACAAAATCATGGAGGTTTTTAAATGGACCGTTCTCGTCACGCTCTTTTTCAATCACGCTAACTGCATTTTCTCCCACTCCACGAAGACCTGATAAGCCAAAGCGGACCTTATCGCCATCAGGCGTAAAATCAGAGCGAGAAATATTAATATCCGGCGGAAGAATTTCTATACCTTCCTGGCGACAAGCTCCAATATAGTGGACAATTTTCTCGCTTTTGCCCATGTATGATGACAAAACCGCTGCCATATATTCAGAAGGGTAATGCGCTTTGAGATAGGCTGTTTCCATGGTCAAAATACCGTAGGCGGCCGAGTGCGACTTGTTGAAGGCGTATTCAGCAAAGGCAAGCACGTCATCCCAAATTTTTTGAGCAATGGCACGTGAATACCCGTTTCGTACCGCACCGTTTAGCCAGTGCTCCTCCATGGTTTCTTCAGCACCGTCGGCCCACTTTTGAATGACTTCGCGCATGAGGGCAAGCTTCTTTTTTGCCACTGCCTTGCGCAAGCGATCAGACTCACCAAGCGTAAAGCCCGACATCGTAACGGAAATCTGCATCACTTGCTCTTGGTAGACGATGGTGCCATAGGTATCTTCAAGAATAGGACGAAGCCTCTCGTCATAATATTCGACAGTTTTTCGACCCGACATTCGATCGACATAGTCATCCACCATACCAGCATTCAAAGGACCAGGACGATACAGGGCAAGCACCGCAACGATGTGCTTATACTCGCTTGGCTTCATCTTCTTCAAAAGCGCGGTCATTCCCTGGGATTCAACCTGGAAAACACCTGCAGTATGGCCAGTTAAGAAGAGGTCGAAAACAGCCGCGTCTTCTTCGCGCGTTTTTACAAACATAGCTTTTTCGTCGATATCAATTCCTTGAGAAAGCTTAATGTTTTGCTTTGCCTTAGAAAGTACGGTCAGCGTGCGAAGACCTAAGAAATCCATCTTCAAAAGCCCAAGGTCAGCAACAGTCGTGCCATCGTACTGGGTGATTTCTACGCCACCTTTGGTATCAATTTTTGTGGGCACGTGGTCGTAAATGGGGTCGCGACAAATGATGACCGCTGAAGCGTGCACGCCCTCGCCACGGGTAAGGCCTTCAATCGCAAGCGCCGCGTCAATAATTTCTTTTGAGTTAGGGTCTTGTTCGTAAGCATCGCTAAAGTCGGGGTTATAAAACTCCGGGTGTCGATCTCCTTTTTTTAGCACTTCGGCTAAGGTGACACCGGGAGAAGATGAGATCATTTTCGAGAGCTTTTGGGCAAGGTAAATAGGCTGGTCAAGGACGCGTGCTGCATCGTTGATTGCCTGCTTTGCTTTAATGGTCGAATAGGTAATAACGTGTGCAACCTTCTCTTTGCCATAGGCTTTGCGCACGTAATCGATGACATCCAGACGACGTTCATCGTCGAAATCCATATCGATATCGGGCATTTCAGTACGCTCAGGCGACAAGAAACGCTCGAAAATCAAGCCGTTTTCAAGCGGGTCAAAACTGGTGATATCAAGGGCGTAAGAAATAATTGAACCAGCTGCAGAGCCTCTTCCTGGACCAACGCCAATCCCTTGGGATTTTGCCCACTTCGTAAAACCTTGCACGATTAAGAAGTAAGCCGCAAAGCCCTTGGTGGTAATAATGTCATACTCGTGCTCAAAACGATCGAGCACCTCTTGAGGAAGCGGGTCGCCGTAACGCTCCTTTAAGCCTTTGAGCGCCTCTTTGCGCAACAGCGTTTCGTTCGTATCGCCTTCAGGGAGCGGAAATATTGGAAGAATAATCTTGCCAAACTCAATATTCACGTTGCATTTTTCTGCAAGCTCAACTGTATTATTGAGAGCCTCAGGATACTCGGGAAAAATCGCCCGCATTTCTTCTTCAGTTTTTAAATAAAACTCATCCGTTTGCATGCGCATACGGCTGTTGTCATCAATTCTTGAGCCTGTACCAATGCACAGCATAATATCTTGAACTTTAGCGTCTTCTTTATTGAGATAGTGAATGTCATTGGTCACAATCGTTGGAAGCGAAAGTTCTTGAGCAATCGCGTTAAGTTCTACATTCACTTGTTTTTGCGTAAGACCAGTATCAAGGGTAATGCCGTGATCTTGCAGTTCAATATAGTAGTCATCAGGACCGAAGAGCCTTGCAAACTTTTGAGCCCACAGTTTTGCATCTTCTAATTGATTGTATTGAATATGGCGAGAAAGCACACCA
>JAUNLE010000066.1:0-611 GCA_030532415.1 Coriobacteriia bacterium
ACCCGTACGCGTCTATCGTTTGAGCTTGCCGAAAAACGCTTATCTGCCGATACCTTAAATTTCACTTCGACCAATTCATCGGTGAAAAAAGGTGAATCCTTTGAAGATACGGTAAAAACCTTAAGCGCCTATGGTCTTGACTTAATAGTGCTCAGAGATCAGCACTCAGGTGCGCCTGCGCTTTTGCGAAAATATACAGACGCTCGAATCATAAATGCAGGGGATGGAAAACATCAGCACCCAACACAAGCCTTGCTCGATTTATATACGATGCGTGAGAACTTTGCTTCCTTGAGCGGCTTGAACGTTGCTATTGTAGGCGATTGCTTGCACTCACGCGTGGTGGGCTCTTTGATTCCGGCCTTAAAAACTGTGGGCGCGCATCCCGTGCTTGTTGGCCCAAGAAGTTTTATGCCAAAATATCTTGATGCGCTTGATGTTGAATATCTTGCTTCAATTGATGAAGCAATAGATAGTTTTGATGTTATCTATCTGCTGCGTATTCAGCTTGAGCGTTTAGAAGGCGCGCTCATTCCTTCACTTGAAGAATATGCAGAACTTTTCGGTATGAATGAACAGCGCTTAGGGCGCATGAAAGAGCGGGCAATTAT
>JAUNLE010000066.1:674-7397 GCA_030532415.1 Coriobacteriia bacterium
ACCGAGGGGTGGAAATTTCTTCACATATCGTTGATGCAGCGCAGGTGAAGATACTCGACCAAGTTCTTGCGGGCTTAAATGTTCGTATGGCAGTCATGTATTTACTTTTAGGCGGTGATATGAGTGGCACTACTCATTAAAAACGTACGGGCAATTGACCCGAGCATTAAGCTTGATGAAGTCGTTGACATCATTGTTCGCGATGGAAAAGTGGTTGAAGTTGGTCATAATTTAAGCATTCCTAAGGGAGTGAGCTATGACTATAGCGGCAAGATTTTAATGCCTGGTTTTTTTGATATGCACGTACACTTCAGAGATCCAGGTTTTGAATACAAAGAGGACATTGCAAGCGGTTCTCGTGCAGCAGCTGCTGGAGGTTTTACTGGTGTAGCAACGATGCCTAACACGAAACCTACCTGTGATACCGCCGAAATTGTGGCCTACCAAATCGCTGAAGCTCAAAAGGAAAACAAGGTTAAACTCTATCCTATTGGCGCTATTACCCAAGGTCTTAAAGGTGAGGCCTTAAGTGAAATGGGCCTGATGGCCAAGGCTGGTGCGGTTGGCTTTAGCGATGATGGCAGGGGAGTTCAAAGCGCTGGCATGCTTAGAACAGCAATGGAGTATGCACAACAGTTTTCAAAACCACTCATATCGCATTGTGAAGATGAATCGCTTTCAAACCATGGCGTTATGAATGAAAGTGCTAAATCGGATGAATTGGGACTTGCCGGTTGGCCAACGATTGGTGAAAACATTCAGATCGAGCGCGACATTAAACTTGCACAGCTTACGAATTCAAAATTACATATCGCTCACCTTACCAATGCCGAAGGTATGGAGGCTGTTCGAAAGGGTAAAGAGCAGGGAGTTGCTGTTAGTTGTGAAGTTACCCCTCACCATCTCTTTTTGTCTGAAGATGATATCGATGCGGCCTATAACGTGAACTTAAAGATGAATCCGCCGCTTAGAACTCGCGAAGATATGCTTAAACTTCAAGATGGATTAATTAGAGGCGATATTGATTGTGTTGCAAGCGACCATGCTCCTCATGCGCCCCATGAAAAAGATGTTAATTTCGAAGATTCACCCTTCGGAATTTTAGGCTTAGAAACCTCTTTTGCGCTTATCCACACGAATTTAGTTGCAAATAATAAGATGAGCTACGACAGACTGGTTGAAGTCATGGCTATTAACCCACGAAAAATTCTAGGCTTGCCTCAAGTGCAGGTTAAGGAGGGTAGTGACGCAGATTTTGTCATTGTTGATCCCTTAGAAAGCTGGGTATTTAGCGAAGCTGATATTTATTCGAAATCAAAAAATACTCCATTTCTCAATTACTCGTTTATTGGACGAGTAAGCGATACGATAGTGAATGGGTATTTCACCTACCAAGATAAACAGATAGTTGAATAAAGGGGGATTATCTTAATGTATGTAGCTCCAAAGGAGCATGACGTCATCTTGAGTGCTCCGCGCGAAATTGCGCAAGACATCTTTGAGTCAAAACTTAGCTGCGATTTAAGTAAAGATATGTTAAAGCCTGGGCAATTTTTGAATCTTAAGGTTCCAGGTGATAATTCTGAACTTTTAAGAATCCCACTTTCTTATGCTCACATGGAAGATAATGAAGTTACGATTATCTATCAGGTTATTGGTTCGGGAACGAGGAGACTTTCTGAGTTACCAGCCGGAACTAAAACAAATATGCTCGCACCCTTAGGTCATGGTTTTGACATTCCACAAGATGCAAAACGCGCTCTTTTGGTAGGCGGTGGCGTTGGTATCGTTCCGCTGATTCCTCTTGCCGAGGCACTCAAAGAAGCGAATATTGCCTTCGATGTTGCCCTTGGTTTTGCCAATGCCGATAAGATTTATGGAATGGACGAGCTTAAGGCATTAAGTGAAGATAAGGTTCACATTTCGACAGATGATGGAAGTGCTGGTTATAAGGGTTTTGTCACGAAACTCTCTCAAGATTTAATTGATAACAATAGCTATGATGTACTGTATACCTGCGGTCCACACATCATGATGAAAGCCGTGGCACAGCAAGGTATGGCTGCAGAAATTCCAACGCAAGCATCGCTTGAGCGCGGTATGATTTGCGGCTTTGGCGCTTGCTCTTCTTGTGTCGTTAAATTGACCAATGGTACGTATGTGAGCGCCTGCAAGTTTGGCCCTGTTTTTGATGCAAGTGAGGTTGATTGGGATGAGTAAGCTTAGCACCAACTTTTTAGGCATGACGCTCAAAAACCCTATCGTCACTGCTTCAGGCACCTATGTTACGGGAGATGTTCATAAATCTTTTTATGATATTACCAAACTTGGTGCAATAACTTCGAAGGGAACCATGCTTGATCCTTGGCCTGGTAATCCTCAGCCACGAATGTTTGAAACACCTTCGGGAGTTATGAATTCAATCGGTCTTCAGGGTTTTGGTATGGAGGCCTTTAAGTACCAGGATAAAGAACTTTCTGCCCTTTCTGAGTCCACGCCAATCATTTTAAATATTGCAGGACATTCTATTGAAAAATACGTTGCTGCAGTTGAAAAAGCCAATGAACTGAATTTTCCTCAGGCATACGAGATAAATATTTCTTGTCCAAATGTAGACTTGGGCGGAGCTTGTTTAGGACTTGAAGCCAATACGGCAAAAGAGGTCACAAAGCAAGTTAAAGCGGTTGCAAAAAAGCCAATTATTATGAAACTTACTCCGCAGGCTTATTCGCTTGTGGGGGTAGCACAAGCGGTACAAGATGCAGGTGCCGACGCTGTTTCTCTTGTAAATACCTTTTCTGCTATGGCCATTAATGTTCACACGAGAAGATCGCGTTTATCTAAAACTACGGCAGGACTTTCTGGACCTGCTATTCATCCAATTGCGCTTCGTATGGTCTACGAGGTGGCACAAGCTGTTGACATTCCGATTTTAGGCATGGGTGGAGTATATACCTGGGAAGATGCAGCTGAATTTATTTTGGCAGGAGCATGCACGGTAGGCGTTGGAACGCTTAACTTAACCGATCCAAGTAAGGTTTTAGACCTAATTGATGGCTTAGAGGCTTGGGTTACCGATCAAGGTGTGGACAATATTTCTGAGTTAGTTGGTGGTTTCATTGAACCCTAAAGATCATCTTATTCTTGCACTTGACTTGCCAAAAACAGAGGCTCTTGATCTTTTAGATGCGCTGGGAGACAAGCTTGCTTGGGTCAAGATTGGCATGACTCTATTTTATAGTGAAGGTCCTGACTTTGTTTCACTTCTAAAAGAACGCGGCCTTAATATATTTTTAGACCTAAAGCTTCACGATATACCTCATCAGGTGCACTTAGCGGCAGCTTCACTTGGACGTTTAGGCGTCGATATGATTACGGTTCATGCAAGTGGTGGAGCTGACATGATTGCTGCTGCAAAAGAAGGTTTACGCTTAGGAGCACAGAATCAAAACGATACCAAACTTCTAGCGGTATCGGTCTTAACCTCTTCAGATCAAATCATGCTCAATTCAATAGGAGTGTATAAGCAATTAGGTGAACAGGTGAAAGATCTATCAAAACTTGCCTTTGAGGCGGGTGCCGATGGCATGGTTTGTTCACCTCAAGAAGCCTCACTTATAAATGAATTAGCGTTAGGAGAAAAACTTATTGTCACACCTGGAATTCGTCCTCTTGGAACTGAGTTAGGAGATCAAAAACGAGTTTTAGGACCTAAGGAAGCGCTGTTAGCAGGATCAAGCCATTTAGTTGTAGGTCGTCCTATAACACAAGCTGAAGATCCAGTTTTAGCACTAGAAACAATGTATGCACAAATGCAGGGAGCGTAAAACTATGATGACAGATCAAGAAATTAAAGATGTATTCCAAGAAATGGGCGCTATTTTACAAGGTCATTTTCAATTGACGAGCGGAAGGCACTCAGATACCTACATACAATGTGCCCGCGTGCTCGAAAATCCCGATGTAACCTCAAAACTCGCGCAAGAATCAATTGAGCGCCTGCCACAAGACTTGATTGACTCTATAGATCTTGTAGCTTCACCTGCAGTAGGCGGAATGCGTTTCGGTTTTGCTGTTGCTCAAGCTTTGCACAAAAACTTTGTTTTCTCTGAGCGCGTTGAAGGCAAAATGCAATTTCGCCGCTCCTTTACCATTGAGTCAGGCCAAAGAGTTTTAGTTGTAGAAGACGTTGTGACAACCGGCGGTTCAGTTAAAGAGGTGTGTGATTTAGTAGAGGCTGCTGGAGGAGAAGTAGTTGCTGTCGTATCGCTCATCGATAGAAAAACAGACAAGAAATTTTCTGCACCCTTTTATCCACTTTTGGAGCTTCCAACACTTTCATGGGATCCAGATGAATGCGAATTATGTAAAAAAGGAATCGAAATTCACTCTCTTGGTTCACGGAACTTAAAAAAATAACCGAATCGGTAACTTTTCTCGCTTTTTTCTTTAAAATGCAATGACAAAGCGTATAATACAGAAAGCGAATTTCATAAATTAGTTAATTTTGATTTTGGAGGTACTATGGCTCTACCAAGTCTCTCACCGGAGGATCGCAAAAAAGCACTTGAAAAGGCTGCCCAAGCACGCCATGCACGCGCTGAACTTCGTGAACAAATTAAAGCAGGCCAAGTTAGCCTAAAGTCTGTTTTATCTTCAGACGATCCTATTGCAAAGCGCATGAAGGTTTCTACCCTCATTGAATCTTTACCAGGTTATGGCAAGGCAAAAGCTGCAAAGGTCATGGACGAACTTGGAATTTCTGATTCACGCCGTGTACAAGGCCTTGGTTCTCGCCAACGTGAAAATCTTTTAGAACGTCTTGGTGGCGAATAAGCTACTTTAAACATGAAGATATCACGTTTGTTCGTAATATCTGGTCCATCAGGGGCGGGAAAAGGTACCTTGGTTTCTTTACTTAGAGCTAAGCGACCTGATCTCGCCCTTAGTATTTCTGCCACCACAAGACATCCACGAAGTGGCGAAATTGATGGAAAAGATTATTATTTTTTGACAGATGACGAGTTCGATGATTTAATAGCACAGCATGGTTTTGTTGAGTGGGCTCATGTTCACGCGCATCGTTATGGAACCTTGCAACGTGAAGTAAAACGCCATTTAGAAGGCGGGCACTCACTGATTCTTGAAATTGATCCCCAAGGGGCTTTTCAAGTTAAAGAAAATGTAAAAGATGCTGTATTAATTTTCATCACTCCACCAAGCCCTCAAATACTCGAAGAGCGCCTACGCAAAAGAGGGACCGAGAGTGAGCGCGATATTCAAATTCGTCTAGCTAATATGCCGGGCGAGCTTGAAGCGTCGAAAAACTATAATGTCATTATTGAAAATGACGACCTAGAGAAGGCCACTCAAGCATTGCTTGATGCGATTGCATCCTTCGAAGAGAAAAGCGAGTAAGATGTCAGTTATTGAACCAGAAATTGATAAACTCTTAGATTTGTGTGACAACGATAGATTCCTTTTATGTGCTATTGCTTCAAAGCGTTCAAAAGATATTAACAACATGATGCATGGCCAACGAGATCGTGCTCTAGCTTTGCAGTCACTCCAAGAGGTAACTGAAATTTCAGGTAAAAAACCGCTCTCAATTGCAATGAATGAAATTGCATCTGGTGAGGTTTCATATCATAAGGATCATTTCGCCAATGAAATTGATCATTTAAATGACAAGTTTAAACTTGGTAATGAATAGAGTATCTGAGTAACCTTGTTCACACGCGCTTGTCTTGTTCACTATCACGAAATAGGTCTTAAAGGTAAAAACCGCTACGTTTTTGAGAATCGCTTGCGAGATAATCTCAAATTTATCTTAAAAGATTTAGCGGTTGGTGAAATTAGCCGAATTTCTGGTCATCTGCGCGTACTTGTCTTAGACGAGGCTCAATTAGAAGAAGTAGCTCGCAGAATTTCAATGACGCCTGGTGTTGCCAGGGTTTCTCAAGCTTGGGTAAGCGAGAGAAATCCTGAGGAATATAATAAGGCGGCTGAATTAGCCATGGAAGCTTGCGAGCCTTTTCATAGCTTCAAAGTAAGTGCAAAGCGCTCCAATACCGATTATCCAATTAACTCAATGGAACTCAATCAGTTAGTTGGCGCACATTTGTGCGAAAAATTCCCAGACAAAAAAGTGCAGATGAAAAATCCTGATGTTGAAGTGCACGTCATGATTAATCAAGGTCAAGCCTATGTTTACTCTCAAAGCGAGCCTGCAATAGGCGGGCTTCCTGTTGGAAGTGCAGGAAAAGTAATCTCGCTGCTTTCGAGCGGTATTGATTCACCCGTCGCATCATTTAAACTTCTCAAACGTGGTGCAGTTGTCGTTCCTATCCACTTTTCCGGAAGACCGCAAACCTCTGATGACTCTGAATACCTTGTAAAAGATATTGTAGAGACGCTTAATCGAACTACTGCTGGTATTGGACGTTTGTATGTAGTTCCCTTCGGCAACTATCAACGTGAAATTGCGCTTAAAGTCATACCTGACCTGCGCGTTATTATGTATCGTCGCTTGATGTTTATGGTTGCAAATGAGGTAGCGAAACTTGAAAACGCCAAGGCGCTCGTAACGGGTGAAAGTCTTGGGCAAGTGGCCTCTCAAACACTTGAAAATATCCTTGCGGTCGACGAAATGTCTGAACTTCCCGTGCTTCGTCCACTGATTGGCTCGGACAAGATGGAAATTATCGAAGTTGCCCAACAAAT
>JAUNLE010000067.1 GCA_030532415.1 Coriobacteriia bacterium
CCTACATCTTTCGTATGCGGCGGGGAGTATCATAGGTCTCACAATAGGTCTTATTGAGAAAATTAAGCAAAGTAATACATAAGTTGTATGATTTTAGTTACAATTACTTAACATACAGGTCACTGACCTTCTTAGTTTGTAAAGAAAGAAGACGTTTTGCCCTATGAAAATCCTTGTTGTTGGCGGTGCGGGTTATATTGGATCACAAACAGTAGCCGAGCTTATCAAAACAGGTCACGAAGCAGTTATTTATGATAATTTGTCCACTGGCTATGAGATGCTTATTCATCCCGAAGCAAGATTTTATTTAGGGGATATGCTTGATAAGGCGCAGCTTAGCAATGTGCTTGCGATCGAAAGCAAAAAAGCGCCCTTTGATGCAGTTATAGTCTTTGCTGCAAAGCTGGTAGTCCCAGAATCTCTTGAACAGCCACTTGAGTATTATCAAACGAATATCGAAGGCTTGCGTATCGTGCTTGAATGTATGCGCGACTTTAACATTAAACATATTGTATTTTCCTCAACTGCCGCAGTGTACGGTAGCCCTGAAGAGGCAGTGTGTGTTGAAGATATGCCAACGAAACCAATTAACCCCTATGGTTCATCAAAGCTTGCAGGAGAAGAGATGATTCGTTGGGTTTGTGATCGCTACGATATGAACTATTGCATCTTCAGATATTTCAATGTTGCAGGCGCCGATACAGAACTTAACTTAGGTCTCTACCATGACCACATTACCCACGTAATTCCCGTTATCATGAGCGTTGCCCTAGGCATTAAAGAGAAGTTCTATATTTTCGGAGATGACTACGATACTCCTGATGGAACCTGCATACGTGACTATATCCACGTAATTGACCTAGCGCGTGCGCACGTCTTGGGCGTTGAGTATTTACTTAAAGAAAAGAAATCCTTGCTCGCAAATTTAGGTTCGGGCGGTGGCTATAGTGTGCGCGAAATTTTAGATGTTGCACGCAAGCATTTTGAGGTACCTTTTGAAATTGCGCCTCGTCGTGCAGGAGATCCTGCAAAACTTATTGCTCACACGGGCAAAGCGCAAGAAATCTTAGGCTTTAAGCCTGAATACGGAATCGAAGAAATTATCCTGAGCGATTATGCCTTTAGGAAAAAGCTTGCAGAAAAAGGAATATGCTAAGTGTCATCTAAGAGCTCAACATATTCTGAATTAGAGTTACGCGCAGTTCAGCTTGCCAAACTTAACATTTTAAAAGAGTTCGATCGCGTATGTCGAAAGATAAATACTCACTATTTTTTGACTTACGGAACTGCTCTTGGAGCACTTCGTCACCAAGGTTTTATTCCTTGGAACGATAGCCTAGACGTTGGCATGCTGCGTGAAGAATACGAGATATTTATTGAACAAGCTCCCGATTTCTTACAAGAGCGCTACAGGCTGCAGAACTTTCAAAGTGACAAGCAGGCAATCTACCTATACTCAAAGCTCACGCTTAAAGATTCAGAGCTTGAAGTGGACGAACAAGCTGGGGCATGCCTTCAAGATGGCATTGCAATTAACTTGTTAGTCTATTCAAATTTGCCAAACAATCAACGAGAACGCGAGCAGTATATGTCGTACTGCAGGAATTTATCTCGGCTTTTCATGATTTCATCGTTGAATGAGGATAAGAACAAAGAAGCTCTTAAGCTTTCCGACCGTCTAATGATGTTCTTCTTAAAGATTTACTACGGCTACTTAAAAGAGACAAAAAAAGAGCGTATTTACTCCGACCTTATTAATAAGGTGCACAAATACAGTAAGATTGTTGCCGATGAAGTTTGGGTTGAATTTTATGATGACTCGGTAGTTCCAAGAGAAACGATAAGCGTTACCCACCTCGTTCCCTTTGAAGACCAAAAGTTTCCCGTACCAATGTTTGCCCAAGACTACCTGACAAGAACCTATGGTAATTGGCAAGAGTATCCACCTGAGTCTGATCGAATTTCAAAATTGCCATCGAAATTGCGACTCCCGCAAGAGTTTATAGAACAGGCTCAAAAAGAATTAGCAGAAAGGTAGACAAGGTGTCTACAACTTCTTTAGGAAGACGCGTCTTTACGGGAAGTGCCTGGCAATTTGCCTCAAAATTCTCCTCTGCATTCATTACACTTTTTGTGCAAATGATTCTTGCGCGCATGCTCCTACCAGAGGATTTTGCGCTTATAGCTATCAGCGTTATATTTCTTGAACTCTCAGAAATCTTGGTCGATGCGGGTTTTGGAAGTGCGCTTATCCAGAAAGAAAAACTCGACAGCACTGATCTTTCAAGCGCATTTATTTGTAATGTTTTATTTGCCCTCATTTGCTATGGGATTTTATATTATGCTGCTCCTAGCATTGAAGCCTTCTTTGCAATTCCTCATCTAAGTAAGGTTGTTCGGGTAAGTGCGCTTGGCATTCCAATTTCATCTTTTGGCATGATTCAAAATAGCTTGCTTGCTCGTGACTTGCGATTCAAAGAACGCACTAAGGCGACCATCATCAGTATTGGTATCTCAAGTATCGTGTGTATCGTTTTAGCCTTTTTTGGTTTTGGCATGTGGGCTTTGGTGCTACAAATCTTACTCAATCGTATAATCTATGTCTTTGAGCTTTTCAAGATTTTTCCAGTTTTACCTGTTCGTAATTTTTCTTTCAAAAAAGCTCAGTCGCTTTTGTTGTTTGGTTCATCTGTTTTAGGAGTGAACCTGATAGCCGTACTTCTTCGGCAGCTTCCCAGCATAGTTATAGGAAGAGCTTATTCTGCTCATACCTTAGCCTATGTGAATATGGCCTCAAAGATTGAAAAGACTGCCTCGGTTTCTATTGAAGGCTCCCTCATGCAAGCGCTTTATCCTGCATATTCGCGTTTGCAATGCGACTCTGTGAAATTGGCTGAAGCACTGCGCACATCCGTGCGTCTTGGAAATTTTATCTACCTACCAGTGCTCTTTGGTATAGCAGCTTCGGCTCACAATTTAGTGTTTGTTCTCTTTGGTAGTAGCTGGATGCCTTCAGTTCCATATCTGCAGGCTTTTTGTATAAGCGCACTCCTTATTTTGGTCTTTGATGCACTTACGCAATCGCTCTTGAGTTTAGGACACACAAAAAAATACTTTCTTTCAACCCTTGCGAATTTATTAGTGAGCATCGGGGCAATGGCTTTTTGCATTTCTTTTGGTTCGTTTTGGGTTCTTATTGCTTTGCTGCCAGGAAAAGTAGTGGGGATTATCCTTGCGTATTACTTCTTGTCTAAAGAAATTCAGCTAAGTTTTAAAGCGCTTTCCTTCGACTTCATTAAAAGTTTTTTAGCAAGCTTAATGATGGGGCTTATCGTATTATTGCTTGAAGTTTTTGTGCCCGCTCCTAGGTTTTTTGTGTTGTGCCTGCAAATACTCATAGGAATCGCTGTGTATATTTTAGCTTCCTTGTTTACCCAGCGCCCTTTGTTGATAGAATTTAGGCGTTTGATAAAGGGGTAGGCGTGAATCAAGTACAAAATAATGTTTATGAAGTGCTTAAAGTCTTTGATGAGCTTTGCACAAAAAATGACATAGGGTATGTTTTAGTCTTCGGAACGCTCCTAGGCGCAGTTCGTCACAAAGGCTTTATACCGTGGGATGACGATATTGATATTGCCATGCTTAGATCTGAGTATGAGAAACTCAAGCAGGTCGCCCATGCCTTACCTGAAGGTTTTGTACTTCAAACTCACGAGCAAGATCCCCACTATTTATTTACGATGCCTAAAATTAGAAATACCAAGCAAGACCTGCAAGAGTTTGGGCTTTCTCATATGAAGATCGCACGTGGTCCTTGGCTTGATATCTTCATTTACGATGCAATACCTGATGCAAATGAAGAAGCCCAGAATTTTTTACACGAGCTGTCAAGCTTACATAAAACCATGTTTCTAAGCGCCTTTGTCTACCCGCGACCTGATGACAGGGGAATAAAAAAGTTAATTAAAACGCTCTTGTTCAAGCGAAATAAGCGTCGCTTTTTTAATACGAGGGTGCAAAAATCGCTTGATAAGCTTTATCGAAAAATAAACGATGCTACCCTTCGTTATCATGATCAGGAAACGAGGCGTTTAGCCCCGCTTTGCTTTTATGAAAAGCCAGCTCATTATTTGCGTGATAGCCTGCTTAGAAGTGACTTTACAGAAATTGAATACTTGCCTTTTGAGGACCATGCATTTCCCGTTCCCAAACGTTTCGATGAAATTTTAAGCAGCTTTTACGGTGACTACATGACACCCGTGCCGCCTGAACAAAGAAAAAGCCTCCATATTTACGAGGAAAAACATGAGTAAGGTCTGCTCCGCCGTCGTTTTAAATTACAAGGATTACGAAAGTACCCTAACCTGCCTTTCGTATCTGAAGGCTTGCCCAAGTATCGATTACATTATTGTGGTTGATAATAATTCTCCAAACGAGTCGGCGCAAGTCTTAGCTCAGGCAGCGCAAGAGGATCCTAGTCGCATCTTTTTTATACAAACGGCTCATAACGGGGGATATGGAGCGGGCAATAACGCAGGAGTGCGCTTTTCGATTGAAAAGCTTAAGACCGATTTTGCCCTCATTATCAATCCCGATGTTGAAATCGAAGAAGACGCAATTGTTAAGATGCTTCAAGCTCTAGAAGAAGATAATCGTCTCGCGCTGGTGGCGCCTCAGGTGGAAGATACCTCGGCTGATCCTTTGAGTCATCAAGGGTGGAAGGTCCCGCGTTTTACTGACGAATTGCGATTCATGTATTCGCTTAGCATTAAACTCTTCGGAGATCCTACCGTATATAAAAACCCTCCTAAAGGCGAAAACAAGATCTATGTTGAGTGCGTTTCTGGTGCCTGTCTCATGCTCAAAACAGATATTTTTTCGCGTATTGGTATGTATGATGAGCGCGTTTTTCTCTTTAATGAAGAATCGATTTTGGGATTTAAACTCAAAGAAATCAATGCGCGCTCGGCAATTTTAACGAACGCACGATATGTCCATGCCCACTCGGTAAGCATAAATAAGGTTATGAATCTTGAGAAGAAGATTCTTGAGAGAAACCGAAGTCGAGATATCTATGTGTATCATTATCTTAAGCCCAATAAGGCGCAGCTCATACTATATAAACTATTGAAAAAGCTAAGCTTTATTGATCGGAAATTGCTTTTGCTTAAACGAGTGCTTGTTAATAAAGATAGGCTCTAGAGTAAGGGTTAAACGTTTTGAATAAGGAAGCTCTCTCATCAACTATCACATCGCTTGAGCAGTCAAGCGAACATCATAGCTCTTGGGAATTTTTTCTCTTACTCCCTTATTCTGTGATGCTTCTTGTGGCTGCTCTCTTTGTAGAAAATCGCTCTATGATCATGCCGCAAGTGCTTGCATTTAATTACGCAGTAGTAGATCTACTTGCCCTTGCGATGCTCTTTTTTGCGCTCATAGGCAGTTATTTTGTAAGAAAAAAGCGTTCATTACCAGGTATTATCTTCTTGCCGCTCAGCATTTTATTTTGTATTCCAAGCATTTATTTCAGCCTTCAATTTTTGCTTTTGGGAGGCTATGAAGAACGTATTTTTGGCTATTTCGGAATCTTGTATCCACTTGCCTGCTTCCTCGCGTTTTCGCAATTTTCACCCCAGGCACTCAAGCGTTTTGTAAGAAGCATGGTTCCCATCTTATGTGGCCTTATGTTTTTATCGGCTCTAGCGTCGGTATTTTATGCGAATACCTACTACTATCAGGCAAAACAAAGCGAAGAGCAGCAGCTAGCGAAACAAAGTGAAGAGCTGCAAGCAGATCCAAGTTTTGATCAGGAGCCTACGCTGACCGAATTTCAAATAGACGAAGCGGTCGATGCCTTTTTTGCTGAACTCTCACGTGAAAGTTCCGGCGAGATGGATAATAAGGTAGAGATAAGTGAAGAGGGAGAAGCCGTTCAAGACGCGATTAAAACGGTAAAAAACTATTCTTTGAAAGATTTGTTCCAAACGCCTTTAGGTGGCTCGAATTACATTGCTTCAATCTTGCTTTTATTTGTTGCTGCTGGAGCACTCCTTAAGCATAGACATAAAGCCATCTCTTTGCTCTATCTTGCCATGGGTGGAATTGCTGTCTTTGCGCTCCAGTCATCAGGGGCAATCGTAACCTATCTTGCACTGTTGTTGCTTTCGCTTGTTGTGCACCGACAAGCAGTAGACTCTTTCATAGAAAAAATCTTCAAACGCTCTTTCTTAGCTTTTCTCAGTCGTCATAAGCAAAACCTAAGTCTAGGAGCATTCGTTCTTGCCACAATACTTCTTTCATACCTTCTGGTCATGCTTATCTCGGCCCTTATGTATGGAAAAAGCCTTAATTTCGATGTCCTTAACACGCTGTTCACCAATAGAATAGCAATCTATCAGGACACCCTTGCCTACTTCACACACCAGCCTTTCTTAGGATTTGGCTTTCAATTCGATGCCTTTATGTCAAAGCCTCACAATCTTGCGCTTTCTATTCTTGCTTACGGAGGACTTGGAGGGCTTTTTACTTATGGCTTGTTACTCTTAGGCATTATCGTCCATGTAATACGACATAAAAGTTCCTATACTCATGCAATTTTAGGAATATTTTTTATTGCCTTCGTACATGGGCTCATAGAGCCAAATCTTCTTAACGCAAGTTATGACTTATATTTTTGGGCGCTTGTAGCTCCTCTGTTAGTGTTGCATCTTAAGTCCACGTATTCGCCTGATTACACCTTAAGCCTTAAGCGGGCATTGATTACCATCAAAGAAAATAAGCTGAGGGCTGTAAGCCTGGTGTTCTTTGGTCTTATTGTTGGGGCGTTAAGTGTAGCAGGGGTCTTTACTACAAGCCACCTTACGAGTTCAGCAGTCAATGTAAGCGAGATCAATCGCTTGAAGCTTCCAATAGAAATGCCAGATAATCCTGATGTTGCATATGAAATTAGAGAGCTAAGCGAAAGAATAGTTGCGAAGCGTTGGATGAATGACTACGAGCTCGTAAATAGAGTGTCGCGAGAAAGCAAGCTCAATTTTAGTCCAAGCTATCCAGCCGATGTGTACGGGGTGGCGTATGATTATAAGAATGAAGAAATTTCGCTGAGGATTATAAGCCCTCTAAGCTCAAGTGAGCTGCGCACAAAACAGCTTGACGAGATACAAAAAATGCTGGTAGAGGATCAAAAAATACATACTCCTTATTTAGAGTTTGAACTTAAAGACGCGACAAGTTTGTCAAAACAAAGTACGAAAGTTTATGCCATGAAGTTCATTATGATTGCTGTATTTGTTTTTGTTTCACTCATCGCAATGAGCTTCAGGGAATACCAACGAGCACATAGATTGAGAGTATGGTAATGAAAGGTATCATTTTAGCAGGTGGA
>JAUNLE010000068.1 GCA_030532415.1 Coriobacteriia bacterium
GAGGTATTTAACGCTCGCAATTCGTCTCAAATGTGGACAAACTGCGAGCGTTTTTTCTGCGCAACAAATGTATCTAACTAGATACATTTTGGGTATATGTAATCAGCGAAAGGATGTATGACGATGAGTGCTATTGATACAAAACTTTTGACTGGTTTGCATCGTAATGTGGCAAGTCTAGATAGGAAAACCGCGCAACTCGCAGCTGAATACGATTTGACACTTGGACAGTTTGCGGTCTTAGAAGTGCTTTATTCGAAAGGGAAACAGTCTATTAGTAGAGTTCGTGATCGCATACTTTCAAGCGTGGGTACCATACCCGTTATTGTTAAAAATCTCGAGAGTCGCGACCTTATTGAGCGTCTTGATGATGAACATGACAAGCGTGTATGTATCTTAAACCTTACTGAAAAAGGGGAGCAGCTTATAGGCGAGCTTGCCCCTAAAAATCTCAACATGATACACGAGGTTTTTTCGGTATTAAGTGATGAAGAAAAGCTAGAACTAAGTAGATTATTGAAAAAAATAGGAAGGATAGAAGATGCAAAGGACAATTACTAAGAAGGTAACAGGATTTAGAACCACTGACGGCGCAGGCGTAAGTTTAGTTAGAGTGCTTGGCAACAACACGATATCTGACTTCGACCCTATATTGATGCTTGACTCTTTTGATAGCACCAATCCTGACGATTACACCGCTGGTTTTCCAATGCATCCTCATCGTGGAATTGAAACGGTAAGCTATTTGTATCGCGGTAAGATGAAGCATAAGGATACTCTTGGAAATGAAGACACCATTGGTGATGGTGAAGTTCAGTGGATGAATGCAGGTTCAGGTATTTTACACGAAGAACAAGTGCCAGCTGCTGAAAGGCTGTTAGGTGTACAGCTTTGGCTTAACCTTCCACAAGACGAGAAGATGAGCCAACCTACCTATCGTTCAATTAGCAGGAATGATATTCAAGAGATTCAAATTGACGGCGGTTATTTAAGACTGCTTTCTGGTAATTATAAGGAATACGCAGGTCACCAGGGAGATCACTTGCCACTTGACTACTACGATGTACATCTAGATGCAGGTGCAGAATTAACTATCGACACGCAAACCGATGAATCGGTTATGGCATTTACCTTACTTGGAAATGCTGAAATTGCTGGTGAAGAGGTTGTTGAAAAAACTGCAGTTAAGCTTAGTGAAGGTGAAAGCCTTACTCTTAAGGGTAGCGAAAGCGGATCTCAGATTTTAGTTATGAAATCTCGCGCCTTGCATGAGCCGGTAGCATGGGCTGGTCCAATTGTAATGAATAGTCAAGGAGAACTTCGCCAGGCATTTAGTGACCTACAACAGGGAACTTTTATTAAAGATAGCTTGGATTTTCAGCCTGATAACAACTAAGTACGCTTACGTATAAAATCCTGTCCACAGTAGGGGTGTTGGCGCTCGTCAGCACCCCTACTTATTTCATGCTCAAAAAACGATGCTCGCTTCAGACCGTTCACCTTTTTTATAATTCATTTTCATATAAATTAAAATCACCACGAGCAATTGTGTTAAAATTATGTATAAGTATTTAATGCACTTGCATGAGCTATTTCATGCAAGAGAGAAGCTGAAAGCTTCAAAAAGAAAGGAAGTGAGTACGATGGGACAGGTACAAAAACGCTTGGTGGCAGTCTTATCCACGGTGCTCCTCGCAGTTGCAATGTTTGGTTTTGCGAGTACTGCACTAGCTATCCCAAATTCTGGGGGGGCAGCTATAAGCTTCGCATAGCTTGGGATGCAATCAGTGCTGAGAATTTTAATATAATACCTGGTAATGGATTTTATAATGAAGAAAAAGATGGCACACCGCTTGCATATGACTTCTATTTTCTTGCTCAAGGCGATAATAGTGCATACCTTAGGGATGCCAAGGCTGTAGGCTATGAAATAGTAGAGGGAACTGTAGGTGGCAATCAAATTATTATAATGGACCCTTTAACACTAAAAGATCAAGATGATAATATTGCTAATAATGTTAATATCGTATCTGCACGGGTTGAGGTCTATTCGGATCTTGCTAAGACTAAAGTACTTCCGTATTTTGCTCACTACGACCCCAATCGTACACAAAGCTTTGATGCTACCTTTGTAATGTATCAACTCTTAAATACCTCGATTGAAGGCTCTGGTTACGAGCTTTTAGATGGTGAACAAGAAGAAGATTTAGATGATCTATACATCAATGTAACCGTGACAAAAGTTGATAATCAAGGTAATTTTGTGGAAGAACTTAAGACCGAGGATGGAAATACGGTCTCTGGTTTTGCCTCACTCGCATATTTTCAGAATAATCCTAGTTACACAATTTTAGGGCATCAGAATCCTTTTCTAGATGACGCCCCTGAAGAACTGACGTCGTTAATGCTTGATTTTTTGATGGCAGCACAGAATGGAAATCTTAACTTATACAACATAGACGGTACACGTTTGCAGAGATTAGGCTTACAAGCCCGCTTTACATCAGAAGATCCAGAAATAGAAAAACGTTTCAACGAAAAGTATAAGATAGTAATGGATGGTAATGATGAAGAAGGCTGGGCACTAAAAGTAGGTCTAAAATCTGCACCTGCTCCTGCTCCAGCGCCTGCAGCAAAGGCAGAACCTGTAGTAGCTCCTAAGCCAGTCTTTAAAAGAAAAGCTTTAGACCTCCGTTATGCTCGTGATGATTTCTACAACAAAAATGGTGTATACAAACCAGTATCACTGCTCTATGGACCATATAAGCCAATAGCTGAATAACAAAGCTTACTGAATCATTCCTTTCACGTACAAACCCTCCTCTTGAGTGACTTCTGGGGAGGGTTTCACTTTGCGCTTTTAAGATTGCCAAGATTGCAAAGCTCGGCTGCAAATCTTCAATCGCTTGCCACAAAAAGAAAACCCGCTCTCCAGGGAGGTAAGAGCGGGTTTTGATTAGATGCTCTACATTTTAGGAGGGGGTAGAGCAAACTACGGGAAAATGCTATTGATTTTGTTCTGCCGTTTCTAAATCCTTGTAGCCGTATTGCATAACGGTAGCTTCAAGTTGTTCGCGAACCATATTCTTTTTATAGGTAAGTGCGTATTCCATATCTTTGAATAAGCTCTCGAGCGTTTTGTATGAATAGGTTAAAAGTTCACCAATCATATAGGTGTTTGCAGTTGGAGTGCTTCCAACTTGTGAGTCTTCGTTTTTAGCACGCCCACGACCTCTAAGACGAGGGAATTCTTTTTCAACTGCTTTGTCCCAAAGCTCAAACTGTGCAGCAATGGTTTCGACAAGATCTAAGCTTTCTGCTGGAACTCCTGGAAGTGCTCCTGCAATTTCAGCATATTCATCAGGGTGAGTTACCGACATCATACGAGCATACTTTTCTGTCATAAGGTTTCTACCTTGTGCTCGTGCTTCAAGCACATCACGGTGATAGAGTTCAAGCGTGTTAAGCGACCAAGTATAGAATTGGGCAGAACGCATAATTTTGAAGGTTTCGTCCTGGCTTTGACATTCAGCTGGACCACCAACGTTGTTTACAGCTGTAAACATGGCCCATTCAACGTCTAAAATATCTTTAATAAGCTCTTGTCGCTCTTGTGTTTCCTCGGGAGTGCTTTCTTGCTTGACTAAATCTTCCATGGATTTTCCTCTTTCAATTCAAGATCTTCAATTTGATGACGTAACTCATGAGCCTGATCAACTAAAAAAGTCGATGTTTCCTTAGATAAATCTTGTCTTTGTAATTCATCGGCTATAAGTACGCTTAAAGCCTCTATTTCTTTAGCTGCATTTTTTGATTGGACAATCGTGTTGAGAGAATGCCAAGTTTTTTCACCCAAGATAGGCAGGTCTTTTACCGCACGATGTGCCCATTTATAAAACGGTTTATAGCTTTTGTTAAGCAAAAATACAGCGTTGAGCGCATTATCAATAAAGGTTGAACGCGCAAGCTCTGCGGCAACAAACTCACCACGTGAAAGGCTACGTTGATAATTGTATTGACCTGCTTGACCCATCAAAAGCGTTGCACTTTCGAGAAGTTTAATACGAACTTGTTCTGGATAGTAGGACAAAAGCGCCTTGCGTCTTGCGCTAAACCGTCCAGGCCCATCATAAAAGACCTCGCCATTGGTTGCAGCGGCTAAATTCTTTTGCGGAATTGCTATCCATTCGCGCCAGGTCGAAGGATTAAACTCGAGACCCGTGTAGCGCTGGTAAAATTGAGAAATTTCTTGAACCTCTATGTTTCCTTTTGGGGAGGCAAGCGCTACATCTTTAATGCGTGCAGCGGTAAGGCTGCCTCCGCAACCCATAGGAATCCACACTTTAATTCTTGTATCATTATCGTGATCCATAGAGGTGGCATCATCAAAGCCAAAGCAATCCGAGCCGTCTCCAACAAGTCCCACTGCCATGTAGGGATAAATATCTGGAAGCTGTTCTTGTAGAAGAGCTTTCAAGTCTAAGTCCCACCAAAGCCAAGCTCGCTCAAGCCCTTTCGTGTACTGAGTTTTGTTGTCTGGCATATAGTTTCCTTAATTCTTGATTTCTTTAAGCTCTTCGCGGGCACTTTGAGCCTTATCGTCTAAACCAAGTTGTTCGTAGACAGAAATAAGGTTATTGAGTACAGAAACTAAGTTATCGCTTCTTGGACCAAACATATCTCTTACGCGGTCTAAAACCCATTCAAAATGTTCTTTAGCGCCTTCGAAGTCGCCACCTAAAGCTTGGATGGATGCAAGGTTGTGAATTTGTCCAAGGTATAAATCGGAAGCTTCTCCAACCGTTTCTTGATATATCTTTGAAGCTTGTTCAATGTGATCTTTAGCTTCTTCATACTTGCCCATTTTTGCGTATACGCTGCCTAAATTGTTAAGCGTCGTCGCTTTTGCAACCTCATTTCCAGGCTCTGCGTTCAGTCTTCTTAAAGCTTCAGTATGGAGCTCAAGCGCTTCGTCTAAGCGAGACTGATCTTGACGTAAAAGTCCACGGTTGTTGAGGCATGATACGGTGAGCACGTGGTTTGGACCAAGGGTTGCATTATAAATACCTTCAGCTCGTTTGTAGGCATCTTCTGCACCATCGAAATTTTTTCTTAAACGCTGGAGGCCTGCATAGTTATTAAGGGTGGTTGCATAGTTTGGATCGTTTGTTCCAAAAACCGTTGCACTTGTTTGAACAGCTTGCTTGTAGACTTCTTCAGAACGTTCAAGATTTCCTGTGTTGCGATACAAACCACCAAGTCTATCAAGGGCTACGGCGTATTCTGGAGTTTCTTTTGAAGTAGAGCATCCTCCACTTGCGCAACGAACACTCAATAATTCTACCAACTCATTGAGAGGTTTAATCATCTCGTAGTATTTGCCCTGTTCTTCTAATTCATCGATTTGTTGGCGAAGCATGGATTCGGCGTTGAGCATATCAAACCTCCTGATAGATAAATTAATCCTATTGAACATCATCACGCTTAGCATTTTCGATTCCTATGTAGAAAGCACCAATTTTCGACAGATGATTTTGTTGAATTATGCAAAATAAATAATTGGATATTTGGGTATATGAACTGATTAGCTAACGCGAATAAAAAAATTTACGCCGCTCACGTGTTTATGGTGTTAATTCTGGACATCAAAAGTAAAATGCCTACACTTTTTCTTCTATATGTAATAAAATTTCTAAATGCTGGGCGTGATATGTCATGTCCAAACTTTGTAATATTGGCCCCCGAGACATGTACCTTCTGAGCTTATTAAATGTCTAAAAATGATTCAGGAACTAACCATGACGATCGGGGCCCCAGGAATTTTGAAAGGGGTCCACTTTTGAGTGAGATTCAAAACTCATCTATTTTTGATTTGGATGAGAACATCAGCGATGATGAAATGAACCAACTTATCGACGGTACCATTACCGACTTCGATGAGGGAGATTTAGTAAGCGGTACAATTGTTAAGATTGAACATGACGAGGTTCTGCTTGACATCGGCTTCAAGTCAGAAGGTGTCATTCCAGTTCGCGAGCTCACCATCAGAAAAGATGCAAATCCAGCTGACTTAGTTCAGCTTGGCGATGAAATTGAAGCCTTAGTGCTTCAAAAAGAAGACAAAGACGGTCGTCTTATCCTCTCTAAGAAACGTGCAGAATACGAGCGTGCATGGATCAGCATTGAAGAGAAGTTCAATGCAGGCGAAAACGTTGAAGGTGAAGTTATCGAAGTTGTTAAGGGCGGCTTAATTCTTGACATCGGTCTTCGCGGCTTCTTACCTGCATCTCTCGTTGATTTACGTCGCGTAAAAGATCTTTCTTCTTACATGGGCACCCACATCGAAGCTCGTGTTATCGAAATGGATCGCAACCGCAACAACGTGGTACTTTCACGTCGTGTTGTGCTTGAAGAATCACGCAAGCAAGAGCGCTCAGAAATTCTTGAGCACCTTCAAAAGGGTATGCGTCTTAAGGGTGTTGTATCTTCAATCGTCGACTTTGGTGCATTTGTTGACCTTGGCGGTATTGACGGACTTGTTCACATTTCAGAATTGGCTCACCGTCATGTTGAAACACCACATGAACTTGTTCACATTTCAGAACTTTCATGGAACCACGTTAACCACCCATCAGAGGTTGTTAAGGTTGGTCAAGAGGTAGAAGTTGTGGTATTAGACGTAGATCTAAACCGCGAAAGAATCTCTCTTGGCTTAAAGCAAGCTTCTGAAGATCCATGGCAAGCACTCGTAAAGAACTACCCAGTAGGCGCTATTATTGAAGGCGAAGTTACTAAGCTTGTTCCATTCGGTGCATTCGTTGAACTTTCAGACGGCATCGAGGGTCTTGTTCACATTTCAGAAATGGCTAAGGCTCACGTTGAGCAACCTTCACAAGTTGTTAAGGTTGGCGACAAGGTTCAAGTTAAGGTTATGGATATCGACCTTGACCGCAGAAGAATTTCTTTATCAATGAAATCGGCTGCTGAAACCTTAGGAATTGAAATTCCAGTAACCGAGCTTGAGGGTAAAGAAGAGGCTGCTGCAGAAGGCGAAGCACAAGAAGCAGTAGCTGAAGAAGCTCCTGCAGAGGCAAGCGAAGAGTAAATCTCTTACGAGCTTCTTAAACGATTTACTTGTTACGAGATCCCCTATGGTCTTTACTAGGCTGTAGGGGATTTTTGTAACTGGAAGCT
>JAUNLE010000069.1 GCA_030532415.1 Coriobacteriia bacterium
CGATAAGCTCAAGAATCGTATCGATACTTTCACGTGTGGCCTCGGATAAAAATGAACAGGTGTTTACTACAATTACATCTGCCTGAGCCGGATCTTCAACAACTCGGTAATTAGAATGTGTGATTGCGGCGCGCATTTTATCGGAGTCAACTTCGTTTTTTGCACATCCAAGCGTAATAAAGGCAACCCCTGGGGCTGCCTTTATCGTAGTATCTAGTGAAGTCAATCTTACTTCCTTTGTAATCAAAGCTTATCGATAGTTTATGTATTGAAGAGGAAGTCCGTAATCGTTTTCTTTAAGCATTGCAATGATGGCCTGAAGCGCATCTCTGCTTGCGGAACTTACACGAAGCTTGTCGCCTTCGATGCTGGCCTTTACCTTTTGTCCAGAATCTCGAATATCTTTAGAGATTTTTTTGGCTACATCTTGCTCAATACCCTCTTGCACGGTTCCAACCAATCGAACTGACTGGCCAGTTGCTGCAATTGGATCTGACCACTTAAGCGCCTTAATGTCCACATTGCGGCGAATGAGTTTGGTATTCAAGACATCAATAACTTGCTTTGCCACAAAATCAGCTGGTGCATGAACCGTAAAAGCCTTATCCGCCTTGCTAAATTCAACCTTTGCGTTTGAATCTTTTAAATCATAACGAGTGCTAAGCTCTTTGAGCGTTTGTTGATAGGCGTTGTCAACTTCTTGTAAGTCAACTTGTGAAACTATATCAAAGCTGTTTTCTTTAGCCATCTTATACTCCTATTAATTGTTAGTAGCTTCCTGTTTATCGTTTTCTTTGTCTTGCTTCTCGCCATCTGGATTATCCTCGGTGTTTTCTGGCTCCTCTGGTAAGGCGCTAATGGTAACCGAACCAATTCCAGAGGTTGTAGTCATAGCAACAACCGTTCCATCGTCTTTGACTTCAATATTCTTAGGTTGAGAAGCGGTAATCGTAATTGATTCTTTAACGGTATACGTTTCAGTGACTGGCCCCTTAGCAGTTTCCATATAGACATTGGTTCCATCGAGAAGAACTTCTACATAGGATTCTTTTCCTTCAGGAATCGTGAAACTTACAATTTTCTCTTGCGGAGCCTGAGCGCTTTCGCTTGGAATTGCACTGGTAGCACTCGTAGGTTGCTGAACTGAAGGCGCAGTTTGTGTTACAACTTCTGGAGTAATAATTTGCGCATTCGTATCGTTAGCATCTTTATTACGCGAACATGAGTTAATAATTGAACCAAATATGACCAGTAAAATGATGACTAAGAGCGCCACAACAATAATCATCGTAATGTTACGAGGAAGTGGGATTGCGTCGAAAATCGCATTAAGACCTTGAGAGGATCCACCAGCTTGTGACCGTCTACTTGAGCGGTTTCGAGCAGGTCGATCATAGTCTGAAAAATTCTCATAAGGTTCTAAATTTGTTCGTGCAGATCTTTGGGGTCTTCTCGTTCTATATGCTGGCTCATAGCTCTCGCGTTCATCTTCATAGTCATATTCATCGTGACGATACGAGTCATCTTCATAGT
Organism: Coriobacteriia bacterium; assembly: GCA_030532415.1. Taxonomy (GTDB): domain Bacteria; phylum Actinomycetota; class Coriobacteriia; order Coriobacteriales; family JAEZZM01; genus JAUNLE01. The sequence continues at coordinate 1,534 of JAUNLE010000069.1, forward strand.
ATTGATTTTTATTGTGATAGCGCGAATATACGTTACCTACTGAACGATCGGATGAAAAGCTCGGCGAAAGTTTGGCAGAAGGCGTGTATACCACATGGGTGTCATCCTGATTATTAGCATAGCCTGAAGAAGGCATGCGACCAGCCTGGGTATTGCCAACTCCAGTTCTGCGTCTGGAAATTTGCTCAGGTGATTCGTAGCGATTATTTCTTTGAGAGCGATACGCTAAATCACGCTCGCGCTCATAAATGTAGAGTTGGTCGAAATATGGGTCGAGCACTTCGCGCGGATCAAGTCGCAAAAAACGCGCATAACTCGAAAGCATACCCTGAGCATAGCCTTTCGGAGGCATATTTTTAAAGTCTGAACGCTCAAATGATTCTAATACTTGAGGTCTTAGCTTTGTAGCGCTCACCGCTTGATCTATGGTAAGACCAAGCCTGCGACGACGCTCAGCTAAAATATCACCGAATTTTCTTCCGTCCATTACAGTTCCTCATCTGCCAATGTATCTTGTTCTTCAAACGCTCTTAGCGTATCAAGTTCTTCTTTACTTACTAAAACTTCACGTGGTTTAGTTCCATCTGCAGGGCCAACAATACCTTTGTCCTCTAGCATGTCCATAATACGTCCGGCACGTGCATAACCAACTCGAAGTCTACGTTGAATGCCCGAGGTAGATCCCATTTGCATTTGAATGACAGCCTCTGCCGCATCCCAAATTAAAGGATCATCATCTGACGAGACTCCCGTACTTGCAAGAGTGCTTGCACTTGCCTGACTTGGAAGCACGACCGACAATATTTCTTCGTGATATTCTGGCTCCCCTTGTTCTCGTAAATGACTAATTATACCTGCAATTTCTTCGTCACTCACAAAACAACCCTGCAAGCGTGAAGGTTTCATAGAGTGACCATCATCAAAGAGCATATCGCCCAAACCTGTGAGCTTTTCTGCTCCTCCTTGACCTAGGATAACACGCGAATCAACACTTGTAGCTACCTTAAACGCTATTCTATTAACTATATTAACTTTTATTGCATTTGTGACAACCTCTGCAGCAGGTCTTTGCGTTGCAACAATCAAATGGATGCCTGCCGCACGTCCAAGTTGCGAGATTCTTACAATGGACGCCTCAACATCTTTTCCTGCAACCATCATAAGATCTGTTAACTCATCAATAACGATAACAAGATAGGGCATCTCTTCAGGTGCTACATCTTCGTCATCGAACTTGCCCGATTGTACCAAGGCATTATAACTAGCAATATTACGTGCTTGCGCCTTCTCGAATACTTTCAGGCGACGTTCCATTTCTGCTACTGCCCACTGCAAGGAAGAAGCCGCTTGACGAGGGTCGGTAACAACGGGCACATAAAGCTGTGGAATTCCGTTATAGCCGGAAAGCTCCACGCGTTTAGGGTCGACCATAATCAGACGAACTTCATTAGGTGTTGCCCTCATAAGAATGGTCGAAATGATCGAGTTAATCATGACCGATTTACCAGAGCCTGTGGTACCTGCAATCAAGAGATGTGGCATTTTAGCAAGGTCTGCAGTTAAAGGATTTCCTTCAACATCACGACCAATTGCAAGCATGAGTGGCCCGCCTTTAACAAAAGGCATCACGTCGCCTAAGGTAACGGTCACACGATTCTTATTGGGGATTTCTACTCCTACTAAGGAAGTTCCTGGTATTGGAGAGAAAATGCGAACCGCCGAAGCCGCGAGAGCTAATGCAATATCGTCCTCTAAATTCGTAAGCTTGTTGACGCGCTCCCCTTCTCCCATAGCAACGCGATAGGTCGTAACAGTAGGACCCGCCGTCCAACCAACAACTCGCGCAGTCATACCAAAGGTCTCCAAGGTTTCTTGAAGATGCTCTTGCGTATCATTGAGCTCTTGTTCTTGTTGGGGTGTTAGTTTAAAGTGCGTGGTTTTTGTCACTAAGATTGCTGGATCAGGCAGCTCAAAGCCCTCCGTTGCGCTTGGTCTACCGCTCGTTTGTGGCGCTTTCTTTTCAGCTTGACCAGCTTGGCCAGCTTGACCTTGCGATTCTTTTTTCTGAGGAGATGTGCGTGAGGTCTTACGACTTGATGAAGCTTTACGAGAAGTAGCCTTATCAGCTTGTTCAAAGGCGCGCGTTTTAGTTCGGGTACCTAAATAGCTTGTTTTTGTAGAAGCCTCCACTTCAGCCTCATCAGGTATATAAGCAGCATCATCACTTACATCGTCTTGCTCTTTCGTAAAAATGCGAGCCACTTTATCGATAAGGCGTGGACGGTTAACTTCAGTTTCTTCAGGCTTTTCTTGAACTTCTTCAACTGGATACGCCCGATCAATTTGGCGCTCATATGCTTTTTGTTTTTGTCGATCAAAGAAATCTAGGACGCGTTCGACCAGACCAGAGAGAGAAAAGCCCAAAACAATGAGCCCCGTAAGAATTAGACCAACAATAAAGACGCTTGCGCCTGTTGTACCAATGAGTTTTATGAGCGCCCAAGCCATCGCGCCGCCAATATATCCTCCACGAGCTGAAAGTTCACGCGGATCGAAAATAAGCATCGCATCTTCTGCAGCGCCTGGAGTATAGACTGCTATAAAGGTTACGAGCGCCAGCATGATGATTAATAAGCCCAAACCTGCTCGGGCAGGGAGCTTGGAATCGGTGTCTATAAAAAAGGTAAGCGCCCATAAAATCAAGGCTATCGGAATGATGATGGCGCCAATACCTAAAATCATGTGCAAGCCATCAGAAATCCACGTGGTGAGAAGAGCCGAACTTGGAACTAAAACCGCAATTAAGGTAATAATTCCAAGAATGGCTATCATCACGCCATAAATATCGTTTCGTGCACCCGCCTCAAGGATGTAATCGCTTTCTTGAGGCGATTTTTGAGTGCTTCGCGTTTTTTGTTTTGCTTCGTTTGAACTACGTTTGCTTGGCAAGTTAGACCTCCATTACCACAGGTATAACCATAGGTCTCGTATGATATTTATCCCAGAGGTATCCAGAGAGCGATTCGCGCACTGCCCTGCTTATCGCCTTATCATCGTTGCCATGTGTGTGCTTGGCCTTTGCAAGCGTTTTTTCAACACGCTCTTTTGCCTGATCGATCGAATCGCGGTCTGTTGATGCATTTGATACACCACGCGAGATAAATTGAACGTCTAGCACCTTGCCGGTTGCAGCCTTTACGGTAACTATGACCGTAATAATACCCTGCTCAGATAACTTTCTTCGATCTCGCAGGACAACTTGGTCGGTATCCCCAATTCTTAGTCCATCAACATATACGATGCCTGAATCAACCGGATCTCCCCATCTTACCTTACCGTCTTTTAATTCAAGACAGTCTCCGTTGTCTGAGATAAATATTTTATTCGGGTCAACGCCAACACTTTCAGCAAGTCGTGCATGCGCACGTACGTGAACTGCCTCACCATGGATTGGCATGAAATAGTTGGGTTTTACAAGAGAAAGTAAGAGCTTGAGCTCTTCTGCTGAACCATGGCCAGAAGTATGGACCATAGCTCGAGATTTATCCCAAACATCTGCACCAATTTTAGCCAGTGCATTTAAGATTTGTGAAACTGCTTTTTCATTTCCAGGGACAGGTGTTGCAGAAATAATAACCGTATCGCCTGAATCGATTGAAAGAGTTTTGTGTTCTCCGTTTGCCATACGCGCAAGCGCACTTAAGGGCTCGCCTTGCGATCCTGTGCAAAGCACCAATAACTCATCGTCTGGAATACTATTGATATCGTAGGCATCAATAATATCTTGATCGCGAATGTTTAAATAACCCAATTCACGTGCAATTTTGGTATTGGTAATCATTGAACGACCAGTAACAGCAACCTTGCGTCCGTTAGCAACTGCAGCATCGCAAACTTGTTGTAAGCGATGGATGTGAGAAGCAAAACTAGCAACAAAGACGCGCTGCTTTGCCCCTGAAATTACCGCTTGAAGCGTCTTTCCCACTTCTTTTTCTGAAGGAGTCGTACCAGGGCGAGGGGCATTGGTCGAATCTGAAATCATTAAGTCTACGCCCACTTTAGAAAAGCGCATAATCGATTCAAAATCGGTCGTAACCCCATCTACTGGCGTTAAATCAATTTTAAAGTCTCCACTATGGAGGATGTTTCCTTCAGGTGTTCTGATGAAAAGACCAAAGTTCGCAGGTATTGAGTGAGTTTGTGCAAAGAAATCAACCGTAATCTTTCCAAAACTCAAGTGGTTTCCTGCTTGTACTTCTTTAACTTTTTGATTTTTTATCCGATGCTCTTCCAATTTACCTTGAATTAAACCTAGGGTAAGTTTAGAAGAATAGATAGTAACTTTCTTATTTAGATCCTTAAGTAAGTATGGCAAAGCTCCCGTGTGGTCCTCATGACCATGGGTAACGATAATGCCTCTAAGCTTATCTTCGTTTTCTAAAATGTAGGTATAGTCAGGCAGTATTAAATCTACGCCGGGATGCGAGTCGTCAGGGAACATAAGTCCAGCATCGATTACGATCAAGTCATCTTCATATTCAATAACTGTCATATTTTTACCGATGCCGTCAAGTCCACCTAAGGGTATGAGCTTAACAGCCGAATGGCTCATCTAGAATAGTTCCTTTCTTTATTTATATACTATGTAGTGCTACATAAGGTTAAGAGAAGTCAGCACCTTTTGAATTTCTGCTCTTTGTTCATCTGTTGCAGAAATCAAAGGAAGTCTTAAGCCTCCAACCTCATAACCGAGTAATTCAAGAGAAGCTTTCACTAATATAGGATTAGTGGTTGTAAAGAGCCCTTCCATTAATGGAAGCATCTTGTCGTGCAATTTTTTAGCCTCAGCGAAATTGCCGTCTGCAGCAGTATACACAAGTTCACGCATCTCTTTTGGAGCAACGTTTGAGCTTGTGCAGATAACACCGCTACCACCCAATCGCATCATTTCAACGGTTTGGTCATCATTTCCTGAAAGCACTTGGAAGTCGTCAGGAGTGCCTTCAACAATTGCAGGAATGTCATCTAAGTTGTCGACCGCCTGCTTAATACCTTTTACCAAAGGAAAATCGCGTGCGATATCAATAATGGTTTGTGGATGCATCTTGATAACTACGCGACCTGGAATGTTATACATGATTAAAGGTAGGTCAGTTGCCTTTGAAATTGCACCAAAGTGCTGGTAAAGACCCTCTTGAGGAGGCTTGTTATAGTAAGGTACAACAGCCATCAGAAAGTCAGCGCCAAGTTCTTTTGCCTCTTTTGCAAGACTTATCGATTCTTTAGTGTTGTAGTTACCAATGTTTGCAACAATGTGTTTGTCATAATAATGAGCAATTTCAGCTGTTCTCTTGAAAACTTTACGTTTTTCATCATGGCTTAAGGTAGGAGCTTCACCAGTTGTTGCACATACCGCAAGTCCATCTATTCCAGCATCGAATTGTCTTTCAGT
>JAUNLE010000070.1 GCA_030532415.1 Coriobacteriia bacterium
TGTGCGCGCTCTTTTACTTCATGTACCTTGGTAATTTTGTATTTCTTCTCAAGATATTCCTGGAGATATTCATCGTATTCTGATGTTATTTCTAAATCAACATCCATTATTGTTCCAACGGTAAAGGAGTATTTTGTAATGTTGTTTAGAAAGTCATCATCAACAATTTTAGCGTTTATACTGCTTTGATCTTTAAACCTTAAGAATTCCCATGCTTTTGGCAAAGATTCACTGAGATATGGTCTAATTACCTGTAAATTGTACCTGCAAACTTCAGTTTTTGTATTATTAATATCATCTTGAACGGTTATAGGCTTCATCATTTCTGGGAACTCCTCTCGTTCAAGGACTATTCCGCTACGTTCATCTTTTATTGATATTCCTCGTACTTTTGTGTCAGATTGAAGAGTTTTAAACAGCCTTTCAGACGATTTATTTATTTCCTCATCTTCAATAAGCTGGTTAATATTTACTGTGTAGTTAATGATTTTTCCGTTGTTAAATTTAATTTTGGTGACCTTGTTATTAACCTCAATGGTTTTTGCTCCGCCGTTTTCCTGAGCATCTTTTTTAGATTGGTAGAATTCAACTATTGTCTGAATTAAAATTGCCCCTGCTCCGATCATAGCAGCTATGATTGTGGGGCCTTCGATGTAAGAAAAGATAACCTCTAAACTACCAGGTCTATTAGCCTTTATTGAGACATTGGTTTCTTTACTACCATACAGAAGATATGACGAGCGCTTAATCATTTCAGCATGCTCAAGAATTGCTTTGGTATACGTACCTATCTCGACTTCACTTGATTCAACATCAAAGATAAATGATGAGTAGCTCTCACTTTTCATAGCGCACTTCACTTCTTCTAAGCCACGACACTCCATTTCTTATATTCGCAAAATCTTGAAGAATTCTCAATCTCAAGCGCTCCTGTGGTGTTTGTTGGTTAGTGAATGCTTTTGGTTTTAAATGTCAACTGATTGAACAATAAAGTTCCTGATTTCGCTTCCAGTCTTGTCGCTATAATGAAAAGTTATATCTCCGTCAGCATAAATTACTTCTTTTCTGAATTTGATTTTTTCACCAGCATTAATATCAAGATAGTCACGTACGTTATCTATGCTGCTAAATACTCCAATAGTCTTAATTTCATTTGTCTTTTCGATTAAAACAAGGACAGAGCTTGTGTGATTATGGATTAAATAATCAAGATAATCACCGCTTATTCTGTCCTTGTATGAAATGAATTGCGTCTCCATATTAGTCCCTGAACTTTCGTAATTTAGTGTAGAGCTAGGTTTTTGTTCGCTTTTAATAAAATTAAAAGCCTCGCCCTCCGTCCTGAACATTCCCACAATATTTTCGCGCACTAATTTACGATCAAGAAATTCATTGTATGAAGATGAATTTTTATTTTTTGAAGTCACTATGTACATGCTTACCCCTCTATTTTTCGTACCAGGAAATGAAATACATCGTAGTCGTCATAGTCTTCTCGCCATGCTACTGCTTTAATAGCTACATCCTCGTTATACTTGCTTTTGAAATGCTTAAATTCCTTAAAATGGTAATAATCCAAATAGGCGTTTATACCATTTAGGGCATTATCAAACGTGTCATAAGCTCCTATAGGCTCACTGAATGCAAAGTCTAACTCTTCTTCATCATCTTGATTTTTGCCGTGGAAATATTCGCGGTCATCATTAAGAACTAAGTAGCTCATTAGCCCTCCTCTCCTGGTATATCAAGTTTCCAGCGCTTCACGTTTATAAAGATTGTTATGTCGTCTTTCTCGCTTACGAACTTGTATGTCTTAACGTCTTCTCTACACTCATATGCTTGATTTGTGAATTTCTGCTCGTAAAATTCTTCTTCGCTCGAAATCTGTGCAGGGATAACACCGATAGCCTTTTCTTCTGTCCCGAAAACTCCGATAAATTCACTTGCTGAAATTGTTAATGGGCACACCATGTCATAAATGCAATGATTAACGCTCTTCTGGACCACTTCGGTGAGTGTGTAAACTTCTACTATCATTACCCCTCCTCAGTCTCTAAATTCGATATGTCAAGCTGTACTTCCTTGATGATGAATTCGATATGGCCGTTCCCATCACTCGTGTTGTAGCTGTGATAAACATTGCCACCTAAGGTTGTTATGCTTTTTAAAATGAGACCCACCTCGAAGAAGTCAATATCTTCTAAAACAGTCGACATCATCTTGTCTCGCGCTTCTTCATAGCTTGCGAACACTCCCAAGAAGTGCTTTTCTGGGCGTCTTGCGCAGCATTCGCATTCATCTTCAAACACGGCAAGGATGGTGTGGCCAAGTAGCTGCTCTTCAACCATGTAGACCGTTGCAAACTTACTCATCAGCTTCCCACTTTCCACATGACCAATTAGGCTTTGTCGTCGTAAAGAAAGCTATTGTTGGATCAAGATTCTGTGGAGGGTTGTATCTGCACTCGCTTATCGGCCTTCTTGTTTTCTCGTTTTGATAAAAGAAAGCGCAATCTTTGCACTTTCTACTTTCTAGAAATTTGCTCATTTTTTATCTCCTTTTTGTTGCTTTGAAATAGTCAAGAATTGAGTTTTCCACTTTAGCGAAGTGTAGTGTTAGACCCTATAGTCTTTCTTATACTTAACTCTCTTTCTTATTATCTAGGTATTACTACTCGTAATACGGTTAGTAATACTACTTGTATAGCTACTGAGCTTGTTGCTTAGCCCATCTCGCTTGAACGGCTTTCTTTGCTTTTTCTGACCTACTTGACTGCTCGAGCTTTCTGGCAATGAAACCATTTGAACCTATCTTGTTCGATTGCTCGTAAAATTCTTTGTCAAAAAGCCCATGCTCGACATAGAGCGCTAAGCGTTTGAGTAGTGTGTCCTTGTCTATGTAAAGCTCGTTTGCTATGTTTACCACTTCGTATTTGTTTGAAAGGTCGATAAAGTCCCCTTCATTGTCAAAGACTTCCAGCAGCCGAAAGAAGTCGCTATACACGATTGCGAACGCTACTGCGTAGGGCAATTCTTCAGACTCTGATAAGTCAAGCGCCGCATTTTTGATCTTGAGCGAGCTTCTCGCGTTATTGTCATGCTGTATCCAGTATGCAGATGCCATTTCTAAGCACCCTAAAACTGGATTTCTTCAGTTGAAAGTGCTGGCTGCTCTTGTGGTTCTTCTTTCCCGAATGGGATTTCATTTTCTCGCGCTTTGTCGATGTATTCGAGCGATTTAGCCAGGTAGAGTTTGTAGTCCTCGTCGCTCATTTGTTGGAGTGGTTTGTTTGCAAGTGAAAGAAGCTCTCGCCCTGCTTCGTCCTCCGTGATTCCTTTAATCTTGGCAAGCTCCACTTTGCATTCGGTCATGAGCTTATAATCCCGTTGAGCTTGTGCCTGGGTACGTAATGGAGCGCTTGACTCCTCTACTGCTATCGGGTCAAGGTCTATGACGCTACCCATCTCTTCTTGCGTGTACATTCCTTGCAGCTGCTCGGGGAATGCTTCTCGCATAGCATGAACGAGCGCTACCTTTCGTATCATCGTGCCTGGCATTTTATTCCAGGTACTCTTGCCTGTTGAATATTCAGCGATTCCAACCTCGTCGAACGCTGCCTTTTCTCGGTCTTTTCGATAGACTCTTGCCCAGCCCCCCACAAGCTTCTCGCCCTGGACTACCATTGACCCTTCTCGTCGCTCCATCGTCCCTTGAAGATTGATGACGGTGACCCCTGCCTCATAGCCGCTATAAGTTTCTTGCGACTCAGCTCGTTTCATGAATGCATCTTTGCTTGTGATGACCTGTGCTGGTTGCTCGCCGTATTTAATGAGGTAGACATCTTTTAAAAACGGGTTTAGCCCTTGCTTTTCTGATAGCGCTAGAAAGTAAGCGACTTCCTGATCGGTCACATTGCCGTTTCCATTTACTAGGTAGCTTTTAACAACCTCGGAGGTTAGTGGTTGGTGGATGATGTTAGCTAATTCCGTGCTCATTTATTGCTCCTTAACGATTTTGCCCGTGTAGCCTGCAAGCTTAAGCTCTTGCGCTACTGCTTTAGCATCTTCAAGAGTCCCCTCGAAGATGATGTGCCATGTGAAGCGTTCTAAGGCTTTCTCAGGCGCTTTTGTTTGTGTTGTGGTAGTTTGTTCGTGTTGTTGATTAAGTCGCGTGTCTGACGCTTCTAGTACAGCCTGCTTGGCTTGTTCAGGGTAGGAAAGTTCTTCTTCCATACGTTTGGCGTGTTCTTTGGCTTGGCGCTGCTCGTTAAAAGCGGTGAGAGCTTTGTTCATGTCGAGATTTCCAAAGTAGAACCCTTTAAGCTCAATGCGCTCTTCGTCGGAGTAATTCATAGCATCGATTGTGTCGATGTCGCCACGAATGCGCCTAAACTCATTTACAATTGACTCGCGCGCCTTATCCTCGGTTACTGAACGATTCCCGTAGCTATCTTGCCATATCATCTTGAATGGCACTTGGTCGGCTAAAAGCTCAGCATTTTCTTTGTACTCAGCTTCAAAAAGTTGATAACGCTCATGAGCGAATTTCTTGTCGTAAGCTGCAAGACCTTCTTTAATTTGCTCGCTTGCGAATTTTAGAGGAGAGTCGATTTCTTTCACCATAGCGTCAAAGGCTTCAATTGGTTCAAGATATTTCCGCTTAACTGCCAAACGCTCGGAGTTCAGCTGCTTTGAAAGCCTGTTAATTTGGGTACGGTTTTTCTTGGCTAATTTGTAGCTTTCCTCGTCTACAATTTCCTTGGTGGATTCCAGATATTTGTCGGCTTGCTCTTCTGCATAAAGTTTCAATGCTGCAAAGTTTCCAACAACCTCGCTACCTGGGTTGTATGAGATGATGTGAAGCTCTGAACTGGGTTCAACCTTCTCGTTGTCGATGACCTCAGCTTCAATTACCTCAGTGTCGTTTACTGCTTCCATGTATGCTCCTTAAAATGGGATGTCGTCATCAAAGTCGAATGCTGCTTCTTGGGTTGCCTGCTTTGATTCGCGCGACTGGCTAAGAAGCTCGATGTCATCGGCTATTACCTCGATTTTCGAGCGGTTCTTGCCATCTTGTTGCCATTGAGACCAGCGCAATCTTCCATCTACATTGACCTTCTTGCCTTTCTTGAGATACTGCGCGAGCGATTCCGCACGCTTGCCAAAAAGGGTAACTGGGATGAAGTTGGCACGGTCTTCCCATTGCCCTGACTGTTGATTTTTGTAGCGCTCGTTTACAGCGATTGAGAAGCTTGCAACGCTTGTGCCTGATGTGGTCGTTCTAAGTTCTGCATCGGCTGTTAAATTTCCCGATATAATTGCTCTGTTTATGCTCATAAAATCTCGATTCTTTTGATTGATATGTAATTCATTCCACCGATAAAATCTTCGTAGCGCGCATAAGCTATGCCACGGCTTTGAAGTTCTGAAAGAAGTTCATCAAAATTGTTCGGTTCTTCGGGCGGGTAGTATGTTTCTACAATTGATAGCGCGAACCTTATTGCCTGCTTAGCGTCTAGCCTGTAGGACGCTCCTTTGTTTGTTCGTATTTCATACGCTTCAATTGGCGCATTCTGTTTCATGTAAGCTCCTTAGCTGCGGTTTGTGGATAAGTGATATACTGCGTGGCGAGCTGCATCTAGTGCGTGGTCGCCTTTTTGCTCGAGCAGCCTTTCGCTGTTTTCCAGTCGTGAAATTAGTATGTCTAGCTGCGTATTGTGGATAACTTTATTATCTTGGATGATGATTGATACACCTTGGTGAAGTGCTCTGATGGATGACACCAAATAGCCCACAAGGTAGGATGTTTTAAAGTTGCTTGGGAACTGCCTATTTTTGCCCTGGAAGATGAAAGCTTCTATTACGACTGCTTGAGGTTTGTATCTTTCTACAATCGCTAAAACCTCGCTTGTGATGTGTTCCGCTCGCTCATCTAGGTCACCTATAATGTCGCCTTTGTTCTTGAACTTGCTTTCAATGACTCCACAAGCTGCTACCTGCGAATTGTGGATAACTGCGATACCCGTTTGAGCTATTCCAGGGTCGATTCCAAGAACGGTCATTACCCGAATGCAATCATAGCCATGTAGCAAAAGACGTACACTAAAAACGCTACCAGTAAGAACCCTAAGAACTCATTTACTATCTTCCAGCGCTTTTGTCTGTCTCGAATGCGTTTCTGCTTGACCTCGTATGCTCGAAGCTCATGCTTGCTCATGTAGTAGCGCCTATCATCTGACAAGGGGATTTCTTTCTTTTTATACGTACTCACGTCGTCCAACCTGCTTTCCTCTCAGCCATCTATCTGCATCTTTAACTGCTATTTTCTTGACGTTCTTACCGTGTTTGAGGTGTGGGATTGGGTCTACTATTCTTTCGACCATTTCTTTGACCGTGTCATATGAAAGCCCGCGTGAGCTTGCATATTCCTTGATGCTCATGTACTCAGGGGCATTGAGCTTTTCATAAATTAATTGATAAATCTTTTCAGCAAGTTCATTTGATTCTTCTTGCTTTAATGGTACGATTTCCATTGACTGCTCCTTTCTAATGTAAGCAGTTGATAGGTGCTC
>JAUNLE010000004.1:0-23324 GCA_030532415.1 Coriobacteriia bacterium
TTGTTTCCTACTTTCTTTGTCTATCTAAAATTCTATCTTGTTTTTGTTTTTTATCAAGTGCATCTTGATTGAAGTACGATTGATTCTTATCTGAAGGCTCACAAGACTTCAATTGTTCTTCAATTTTTTGAATCTCTTCTTTAGAAACATTTTTCGGGAAACTATTTGGATCTTTTGGATTCGTCTTGTAGTACTCTTCTACCTGATCTTTGTAGCCATCTCCATCATCATCTGAATCATCAACATCAGGCACACCATCTTTGTCAGTGTCTCTGAGGACTTCAAATGCAAAGGAGTCTTCAAGGAAAGCCCCTTTATGCTCAAGTCTCATCTGCGGTCTAAAGGTACGACTTTCTTCAAAAATGTACTGCTTTACGTCGTCTTTCCAATCAATGCCTTCAGCTGGTCCAAAAACATTTCGACTTGAAGAGTCATAAGAGACACCATTTGGCAAGTTATGTATGCGTAAAAGCGCGCTATCTGGAGCAAAGGTAATCACAAAAGGAGGGAATTTTTCGTGTTCGATAACTTTTTTATCGCCTGGATTTTTTAGTGAAAGGGCGTTTGGGTCTTTCGTGTCTTCAGGTTTTTGTTCTGCTGCTTTTTTGCGAACCTGTATGGTAAAGCGCGTTTGAGTTTCTTTTCCATCTTTTGATGCAGTTACAAGAACAGGAAAACCTCGTTTAAGCTCGTCTTCTTTCCAGTCTTCAATCACTGGGGTGCCTGAAATAGTCCTGTCCTCAGCATTAAAACTGCTGCCTTTTGGAAGTCCGCTGCATACTATCTCAAGATCATTGGGGCTCGTCTTTACATACAGGGTAGGCAGTTCATTTCCCTCATCTATTTCAACATCCGGTATTGCTTCTATCGATAGGCTTTCTGCATCGTTTGGATCATTATTCTCATCAGTTTGTTCTTCTCCTGAATCGGGCTTAGCTTCTTCAGAATCGTTTTGCTCGGGCTTGGTGTCTTCGCCTTCTTCTGACTCCCAGTTAAGCGTGGGAAGTGTAAGTTCTACGCTATCTTCTACCTTATTCTTAGGGTCGGCAGAAGAGATGATGGACTCGGTACTTCCTGCCTTATCGCTGTAAATTTGATAATCGGCTAAGTATTGTGAAGGGGTAATCTTTAAGCGCAGCTGCTCTACTTGCTTTGCTTCTGGATGAATGCGCGCAAATATGCTCGTTCCAAAAGAAAAACTCGTTTGCGCTTCTCCCGATTCATTTACGAGTTCAATTCCAGCTTGGTTTTCGAGCTCAATGTGCGCACTTAAGCTTGCGCTACCTTCTAAGAATCCTAATTCAACAAGCTTTCCTCCCTCAAAATCGCTCACTGTTTTGCTAGGAGCTTCTTTGAATGTGAAGTGGTAGGGGTCACTTGTTTGCTTGGCGTATTCAATAATTTCTGAAACTGCCTTCATAAAGGCTTCGCTATTTTGAACGCCGATTGCTTTCATGCCGCTAAGGGCGTAGCGAATTTCTCCCGGTGCTTCACTGGTCCAAATTGCTGCTTGTACTGCAAGTTCAAGTTCCTGTTCACTTAAACCCTCATAGCTTTTATTGTGTTTTGCCCAATCAAGCATGAGTTTTTGTTCAAGTGATGCACTTTGAGCACGCGGGTAATCGCCTTGTACATCCTGACTTCCTTCGGGCTCAATAACAAAGGAAGGCATATTTTGTGAATCGCGGATGCCTAAGAGCGCGCGTGCTGAATTGGCGTTTGAAATACCGTCTGCACCGGGGCCAATTTTAATCCCGCTATAGTGGACTACAAGATTTGACTGCGGTGAAGAGCTAAATTCTTCGGCAAAAGCTTTAGGTGTGCCGATGCCAAACATCATGCCACCCAAGGCAAGCCCACAAACAAAAAGTTGAGTCTTTCTACTCAAGTTGATCATAGTTCCTCCTGAAATGATTAGCTAGTAAGGCGCTGCCCATCAGTCTAGGAAGGAAATCTAAAAGTTTTGACCTTATAAACTTAAAGAAAGATAAAGAGAATCTTAATTATTTTCTGGCGAGAGCTGGCTTAGAGAAAAAACGACCGTGTTTTCGACAAAAAAGAAGACGACCCGGCGGGGATCCGAGTCGTCACGCAAGGAGGGCCTGGATCAAAGATCCAGTATACAATACAATGGACAAGAAGGGGAGCTTGTCCAGTCGAATCATATAGTATCGACAGCTACAATATGCCCTAAGACTGTGAAGGATTTATAAAGGCTCACTTTGTTGTCGGTGAGTAAGCAATATCGTTCAGTGAGCGGTATGCTATCACTGTCCTTTTGTAATAATTATCTAAGGTCTAAAAGCATGAGATTGGAAGAGGTATGCCAAGTATCGAATTGAGATTCAATAAAGATATGATCGTGATGGACGGCGCTATGGGAAGCTACCTACGAGAGTTTGGTGTAGATAAAGACGACTGTGTTGCCGAGCTCAACCTTACAGAACCTGAGACGATAAGTCAGGTACATAGCTTTTACAAGCTTGCCGGAGCAGAAGCTCTGACCACGAACACCTTTCAAGCGAATCGTCTAGCACTTTCTCGTTATGGTCTTGAAAATCAGCTCGAAGAGATAAACAGAGCAGGCCTTGCGCTTGCGCGTGAGCAAAAACCCTTCCATATCCTAGCCTCGGTTGGCCCTGTAGGGCTCGTTAGCTATCCGTTCATTGATCCAAACATTCTTGAAGGCTCACTTAAGCGCATTGTAGAAGAAGAGCTGCAAGAGGCATACGATATGTTTAAAGAGCAAATAGAAATTTTAGCGTCAGAACAACCCGATGCAATCCTCCTCGAAACCTTTACCTCCTTAGGAGAGGCTCGTATGGCAGTTAAGGCCGCAAAAGACACAAGCGATATACCGGTTATGCTTTCTTTCGTTTTTAATGAGGATGGGCGTCTTTTGAAAACTGATGAATCGATTGACGAAGTTGTTGGCGCCTTTAGCAGTTTAGGCGCAGACGCGTATGGTTTGAACTGCATGGATCCTGAATTGAGCTTAAAGCTTGTTCCAAAATTTACAAAACAAAAAGACTATCCAATCTTTGTACGTCCGAGCGCTGGCAACCCTCTTAGCTTAGAAGGAGTAGATAGGTATCCGGTAAGTCCTGATGAATTCGCCCGTTATGCTCAGAAATTTTATGAGGCACAGGTGCAAATGATTGGTGGCTGCTGTGGAACAAATCCGGCACACATTGGTGGTGTTTATGGGCAAATTGCTCAAAAATCTATTAAATAAAGTAAAATAGTATAGTTATTCAACTAATTGTGGAGGACTTAATGACAAAGACGCTTGGTAAAGTAGGCCGCTTGTTAACTGCAGGCTTACTGGCAATAAGTTTAGCTGGAGTAACTCATGCTCTTGTTCCTGCTCAATCTTTTGCAGTAGACATTATTGCTCCTGTGCGAGCATATTATAAGGACATCGTAATTACTGCAGAACAGCCCTTTTACCTAAGAGCTAATGCATCTTCAAAGGCAGCAGAGCTCAAAAATAGTATAGAGGTAAAACAAGGTGACTATATTCACGCAGAAGGAATCTCAAACGACGGCAACTGGGTTTATATTCGCTATCAACAACAAGTAGGCTGGATTCCTAAAAGCTCCTTTAAAGAAGTAACGCCAGTTCAAGAGGCTGGATTTGCTCAGGAAGATGCCCCAATTTATCAGTTTACTGATGCGAGCACCGAAGTTGGCAACGTGCCAAAAGGAACGCAAATACAATTTGATGCTGACTCAGGAGATGGTTTTAAGCACACCGTATTCCAGGGTGCAAGCGGATGGGTTAAGGCCGAACAATTTGGAGCTGAAGCTCCAAAAGAAGAGCCAGAACCTCAAGAACAAGAAACTGTTGAGGTAACGACTCCTCCTGTAGTTGAAGAAACGCAAGTTGCCCCTGCTCCTGTTGTCGAGCAGAAAACGATGCTTGAGGTTGCCCTTGGAAATCCAAGACTCCTTATCTTGGCAGCTGGCGGTTTAGTTTTAATGATTATTGCGATTGCTGCTGCTGCGATTGCTTCAAGGAGATAGCTTCTTCATCCAAATAATGTAAGAAGGGCTTATCTTTGAGCGCTGAAATTATAGGGTCTTTTGCTGTTGAAAAGGAATATTGAGGTTTTACATTAATCCAAACTTCAGCATGAACGCCGTATCTATCTATTCCTGTAAGCATCACGCTTACAGGAAATTCTTTTTTATCAAGCAAATACTTGCTCGCCGCTTGATAGCTCGTCTCTATGATCTCGGCTTTTACGTCCTCCAAACGCACTTCTGGTTTGAGCGTAAGTGGGATAGCAGCAAAAGATTCAAGACTTAAGGGAAGTTTTTGCAAGGCGGAAGTTGATAAGACAGAGTTTGGAATTAAGATATGGTCGCCAAGGCGCCCTCGTACGGTGGTGTTTCTCCAATTTATATCGGTAACAACACCAGTAATACCATTAATGGTTACGAAATCACCTGGTTTAATGGTTTGTGTCGTCGTAAGCTGCAGCCCTCCAATTAGGTTTGACAGCGTAGGTTGCATACCTAAAGAGATGGCCAAACCACCAATTCCCAAGGCTGCAAGTACAGTATTCGGGTCGATACCAAAAACTGGTTTCAAAACGATGGCAATACCAAGGGTCCATAGCACAATGCGCATAAGATTGATAAAGATAGACGCGCTTGGTAAGTCAACTTGATCTGATGTCCAGATGTGTCGGATTGCATTTTCTAAAATGCGCTGCACAATAATGATTGCAATGATAATAACGACAAGAAAGATGATTTTTTCAGGCGTATTTATAAGGTTTGCACTTGATAAGTTTTCAAAAAACTGCATTATAACCCTTCGATTAAACGTATAGTCATGAGCTTTCGTTATCCGTCCGTGCCATATATGGAGGATATACTCTTATATATTTTGACAAGAATAAACTTGCTATAATTTGTCAATGATACATCATGTATCTTCCCACACTGAATTGTTGGAGGTTTAGACATGCCAACAAATACAAAAGATAGCAAAGAAATTATGCAAAAAAACGAAGAAGCCCGTACAGCTGATTCACAAAATATTCGTCTCGCCATTGAAGGTATGCATTGTGCATCCTGTTCAGCTTTGATTGAAAAAATGCTTGGACGCATGGACGGGGTTGATTCTATAGCAGTAAATCTTGCAAACAATACCGCTGCTCTTCAATATAATCCTGAGCGCTTAGCCATTGATGACGTTTTGACTAAAATTTCAGACTTAGGTTATTCTGCCGACATCATTCCTGAAAATCACGTAAAGTTCGATGCCGAGCGTCGAGCGCGTGATAAAAAGCGTGCTATACACGATAGAAATATATTCATCTTCGCGCTTGTGTTAACAATCTTGACGTTTTTAGTTGGCATGGTTCCTGCCTTTGGTGTACCTCTTTCAAGCTTTTTTGCTGAACGCGTTTTTGGTCCTAACTTCACACACAATCACATGATGTTTGTGATGAATATCATTCAGTTAATCTTGGTCACACCCATCCAGTTTATTGCGGGTGCTCGTTTTTATAAGGGAGCGTTTGGAGCACTTAAAAACGGTGCTGCCAATATGGATGTTTTGGTTGCCCTTGGTACGAGCATTGCTTACATTTACTCGCTCTACATTACTTTTTCGCCAAGTACCCAAGGACAAATGGCCTTCTTTGAAACTTCCGGTATGCTCATCACCTTCGTTTTAATCGGCAAAATTATGGAGACGAGGGCCAAGGGTCAAACAGGCGAAGCGGTAGAAAAGCTTATCGACCTTTCTCCTGATCAAGCTACTGTTATACGCAATAATACCGAACTTGTTCTTGAGCTAGATCGAGTAATCGCAGGCGATACCGTCGTCATTAAACCGGGTGAAAAAATTCCTGTTGACGGTTTTGTTTTGAGCGGCTCTTCTTCTGTCGATGAGTCGATGATAACGGGCGAATCGATGCCGGTAAGCAAAAAAGAGGGCGACAAGCTTATTGGAGCTACCATTAACAAGCAGGGCTCTTTGCTTATGCGCGCAACAAAGGTGGGCTCTGATTCAACCCTTGCTCATATTATTAAGCTTGTTGAAGATGCGCAAGGTTCGCATCCGCCCATTCAAAGGTTCGCAGATAAGATTTCATCTATTTTTGTTCCGACCGTTTTGGGAATTGGACTTCTTGCCTTCTTATTCTGGTATGTTCTCGTTCCTGTTTTAGTGAATCAAGGACTATTAAGTCCTGAACTTATCGCAACAAACTCCCTTCTTGAAAAGGCTATTCTTGCAGGCGTTGCCGTTATTGTTATTGCATGTCCCTGCGCCTTAGGTCTTGCAACGCCAACTGCAATCATGGTTGGAACAGGCAAGGGTGCAGAACTTGGAATTTTAATTAAAGATGGAGAAGTGCTTGAAACTGCCCATAAAGTAGATACGGTTGTTTTTGATAAAACAGGCACACTTACCAAGGGAAAACCCGAGCTTATTTCGCTAGTTGTTGAAGATGGCCAAGATGAGGCAGAACTTATACGAATAATGAAAGCGCTTGAAGCTCAATCAGAACATCCCTTGGCAGAAGCTATTATGAACTACAAAGCGGATGAATATGGAAAGGTCAGTGCAGCGAAAGATTTCAATGCGCTTACCGGTATGGGTGTTGTTGGAACAGTTGACAACAAGACCTATGGTATAGGAAATAAAAAATTACTCGATCATTTTGGCTTGAGCCTCGAAGGTTTCGAGAGGCTCATGAGTTTTATAGATGCAGCTAACGCCAAAGGCCAGTCGACCATGTATGTGCTTGAAGCTGATCGAGGAATTATTGGCGCAGTGAGCGTGGCCGATGTAATTAAGCCAAGCGCCAAAGAAACGGTTGACGCCCTTCATGCACTGGGTATCGAAGTTTATCTCTTAAGTGGTGATGTTTATGCAACTGCCCAGGCTATTGCAGAAGAGGTGAATATTCCACAAAACCATGTGATTGCCGAGGTGTTGCCAGAAGAGAAGTCCTCAAAAATTCAGGAGCTAAAGAATACAGGTAAGATCGTCGCCATGGTGGGAGATGGAATTAATGACACACCTGCACTTGCACAGGCAGATGTTGGAATAACCATGGGTGCTGGTTCTGATGCCGCAATCGAGACAGGCTCAATTGTTTTGGTACGGGACAATCTCTTAGATATTGTGAATGCCTTTGACCTATCACGTGCCACAATGAGAAAGATCAAGCAAAACTTTATGTGGGCACTTGGATACAATCTCATCGGTATTCCGCTCGCGTTTTTAAGTATCCTTCCCCCAGAACTTGCTAGTGCAGCAATGGCGCTCTCGTCAGTGTCAGTTGTATCCAATTCACTTTTGCTTAAGGGATACCAACCAAAGAGTAAATAGGGCACTTTGCGTAAAATATGATTTCAATCACAGTATCATTTTGTATACTAAGTCATTAATCTATTGAACAGCCTATGAAGGATAGTCTATGAGCCAGCCGAGTCGTCATGATGTAATTAATGCTGAACAAGCGCGCATAAAGCATAACATTTCAATTACTGACTTAACCTTGTTTAAGGACATTGATGACCAGGCATTTTTAGATCTTGTTTCAAGTGGCGTTTATTTTACTACCTTAAAAAAAGGTGAGTTTGCATTTAAGACAGGGGATAAGGCTGACCAGTTTTATCTGATCGTTTCAGGTCATGTAAAAATTTATTACAACACGATCGATAACCGTGAACAAATGCTGTATGTCTATGGTGATGGAGACTTTATTGGTGGCCTAAACGTCTTGTCTGAGGATGACTATCGCTATATGGGCGAGGCCCTGTCGGATTGCGTTGTTGCAATCATTGGCGCCGATATGTTTGTAAATGTTGCCTTAAAAAATCCTATCGTGCTTACCCGTATGCTCGAAAAAAGTTATGAAAGAATACGCTGGGCCGAAGACCTTATATTTAGGTTAAGCGCCTCTCATGCCCGCCTGAAGGCGGCGGGCCTGCTCTTAAGCTTGAAAGATGATTTCACCGTATCAGATGATGGCGATATTACCTTACGACTTCCGATGAATCGAGAAGAGATGGGCTCGTTTGCCGGTCTTACGCGCGAAACCATTACGCGAAAATTTACTGAATTTAAAGAACAGGGCATTATCGATTTTCAAGGCCCTAGAACATTAATTATTAAAGATCTCGATACACTTAAAAGTATGATGACGAGTTTTTAGCAATGTTAACAATCATTTCTCCAGCGATGCGCATGAGATCCTTCGATCTGTTAGCGCCCCTGTCGCAAACTACCCCTTATTTTTTATCAGAAGCGCACCATATTGCTCGCGAAGTAAAAAAGCTTGAGTTTACTGAAATGGCAGAGCTCTTAAAGGTCAAAGGAGAACTTGCAGCTGAAATGTATGCCCTTTGGCAGGATTTTGAAATCGATGAACCGGCAAAGCCTCATACAAATCCTGCGCTTGGCGCCTTTTGGGGTATCGCCTATACGCACCTTAATCCACTTGATTTTTCTTATGATGACTGGCTTTATGCACAAGATCATTTAAGAATTGGATCGGGACTGTATGGCCTTTTACGACCACTCGATGCTGTTCAGCACTATCGCTTGGAAATGCAGGCGAAACTTAAGATTGATGAAGAGAAGAGTTTAGCGCGCTTTTGGTCAAGGCGCCTTTCTCAAGTCTTAGAAGCTCAGGCGAACGGGACGATCGTTAATCTTGCATCAAGTGAGTATGCAAAAGTTTTGCTCGCCGATATTTCGAGTAAAACGAAGATACTTAACTGCGATTTTAAAATACTGGGGAAAAAGGGCTACTTCACCCAGTCTACCTGGGCAAAGATTGGCCGTGGTTCACTTGCTCGCTTTATCACGCAAGAGCAAATAGATAGTGTAGAAGGGCTTGAAGCTTACAGTGCTTACGGCTTTTACTTAAGCCCCTCTTTTTCATCAAAGGATTCTTTAGTTTTTGTGGCAGATAAGCCTACAATTCCTGAGAAACTATAGCTTAGTTCTTTATTTCGCTTGTTCGTGTTTTCCGCCGTGAGCCATTTCTATGGCGTGTTCAAATTGGTCTGCGATTGCTTCCCAATTTTCTACGGCAGCTTTTTTAGAACCAGGGAAATTTATAACAAGCGAGGTACCAATTTGTCCGGCTGTTGCGCGAGAAAGCATGGCGCGGTGGGTGAACTGCATGGAATAGGCACGCATAGCTTCACCAAAGCCAGGCACTTCACGGTCGCTTACCTCACGTGTTGCATCGGGGGTAACATCTCGAAGCGAAAGGCCTGTACCTCCACAAGTAAGGACGATGTCGCTACCCTTGTTTACCTGAGCTAAAATTTCAGACTTAATCTCTTCCTTATCATCTTTAACAACAAGGTGGTCCACAAGTTCATGACCCTCTTTGGAAATGAGCTCTTTGAGGGCAGCTCCTGCTGCATCATCTGCAAGCGTGCGCGTATCCGAGCAGGTAATAATCGAAAACTTTAGTGCCATCTTAATCAAGCTCCCTTGTCCATACGCCCGATTTGCCGCCTTCTTTTCTGAGCAGTCTTACATCGGTAATCTCCATACCCCTGTCAACTGCCTTAGTCATGTCATACACCGTAAGCGCAGCAACGCTTGCAGCAGTAAGCGCTTCCATTTCAATACCAGTTTTTCCCGTAACGCCTAAGGTCGCTATGATATGGAGTCCTACTTTTCCATCTGCTCTTTGAGCATCTACGATTGGTTCAATTTCAATTTTAGATTTCGTAATTAACAAAGGATGACACATAGGAATTAAGTCGGCGGTTCGCTTAGATGCCATAATGCCTGCTACTCGCGCTGTTGCAAGTACATCACCTTTGGCAGCTTTTCCTTCAATAATAAGATTAAGCGTATCGGGGTGCATATAGATGCTTGCCTCGGCAATTGCAATACGTTCAGTTTCTGCCTTGGCGCCTACGTCAACCATACGTACTTGGCCGTTTTCATCAACATGGCTTAATAGTTTCTCGTCCAAATTACTTAGCCTCCAATTTGGCTCATCATGCGGTTGGTTCCAACACGGTCCTGATGGCTTTGTGGTTTCGTTTTGAGTGCCTGCATAAAGCCTTCAGTAGTTTTTTCAACATCGCGTGCGCGAATCGCTTCACGCAAGTCGTATTCATGGTCGCTGAAAAGGCAAGGTCTGAGCGCGCCTTCAGAAGTAAGACGCAAGCGGTTACAGCTTGAGCAGAAGTGGTTTGAAAGCGCATTAATAAAACCAATGGTGCCTACTGAGTTTTCAAACTTATAATAACTTGCAGGTCCATGACCATATACGGCGCCCTTTTCGAGCGCAACAAGTTCTCCTAAGCCGGCCTCTTTACCTTCTTTTCTGATCTGTTCGATAAGTTCAGCACTTGGAATCGTGTCGTCTAAAGTCCAGCCATCGCCTTCAAATCCTGCTGAATCACCTACGGGCATATATTCAATAAACCGAATTGAAAGCGGTCTGTCGACTGCTAATTTTGCATAATCAATGAGATTTTGCTTGAGTGAACGAACGACAACCGTATTGATTTTGACCGGAGTAAATCCATATTCAATAGCAGTATCAATACTTGCGAGCGCCTCACTTAAGTGCCCGCAGCGCGTTATATAGTGAAAAGTTTCTTCATCTAAGGTGTCAAGCGAAATGTTCACTCGATTCAGTCCAGCTTCCTTCAATGCTGGAGCAAATTTAGGAAGCAGCGCGCCGTTGGTGGTAATAGATATATCTTCGATTCCATCAATTGCTCGAATTTTGGCAACTAAATCAGGAAATTTTGGTCGCACAAGTGGCTCTCCACCGGTAAGGCGTATATTTTTTATGCCGTGTTCTGCTGCGATTTTTACGAAAAATTCTATATCTTCAAAAGTTAGCATCTTATCGTGGGCTAACAGTTTAATGCCTTCTTCTGGCATACAGTAGCGACAACGATAGTTGCATCGATCTGTGACTGATATTCTTAGATAGTCAATATTTCTACCAAATTGATCATTTGACATCTTGGCCTCATTTTCTAATGACGGGCAAATTGCAGTAAAAAGTTGCTCACTCCGTCGACATCGTCAAGGTCAAAACAAGGGATTCCTTCTTTTTCATAGGCACGTTTGCGCTCGTCGTTATCACTGATGAGGGCAATTAATTGTTCGCCTTCTTCAACTGGTTTTGGGTTATGAGCGACGCGTGAGAATTCAATTTTGCTCATAGCCTCGTATTTATAGCCTTCAGTGATGATTAAATCGACTTCATCGGCAATCTCTTCACATAATTCGACCAGCGTTGCCTCTTTTTCAGGGCGCTGTCTAATAACCGAGAATTGGGTGGGTGAAGAGATAACAACAGGACTTGCTCCTGCTTGTGAATAACGCCAGGAATCTTTGCCTTTAACGTCAATGTCGGTGTCGTGAGAATGATGTTTGATTACACCAACTTTAATGTTTTGCTTATGTAAACGTGAAACTACCTTTTCAAACAAGGTCGTTTTACCAGAGTTAGACCATGCCACTATGGATATAACGCTCACACCTTTAATCGTGGTGACTGGTGGCACCATTGCAGCTCCTCGCTTTTGATTTACAACAGTTCAAATGATAATACCTCAATTTGCGAACCTGCGCGCCGCGATTCTTCTCCAGCCGGAATAATGGCAATGCAATTAATATTATCCAGTGCAAGGTTGAGGCTGGATTTATTCGGCGCAACTTTTACATAGCGTACCCCATTGCGATTGTGGTATAGCTCTGCAAACTTATAGAGCGGCAAATAGGCGTGATTTCGCGATGCCTTCACATCATTATCTAAAATTGCACTCACTTTTTTACGATAGATATTTCCGAAACCTCCCGCATGCCTAATTGCAGGTCTGATAAGCAATTCAAATGCAGTTTGCGCTGCTGTTGGCTGACCTGGAAGAGAGAATACCGGAGTCTTATTAATGCAGGCGAATCCCTGAGTTCGTGCGGGGGACATTTCGATATCGGTATAGATAAGCTCGCCCATGTCTTGCAGCACATAGTCGGTAAAATCGAAGTCTCCACCTGCGCTACCACCAGTGATAACCACCATGTCGGCTTCTTGGCAGGCCTTAGAAATAAGCTCTTTAATTGCTCCTTCGTCATCGTCAACAGGCGGATAGGCAAGTGGCTTAGCTCCGGCTGCCCGCGCCATTGCCATAAGCGAATACAGGTTTGAATTTCTTATCTTGCCCTGAGCGCGCGGCTCATGTGCGTCAACAAGTTCACTGCCCAAGGACAAAATTGCAAGTTTCGGTTTCTTGAACACTGCTACTCGGTCTACCCCCATAGTTGCAAGTGCACCTATGATGAATGAATCGATGATGCTGCCTTCTTCAGCAATCATGTCTCCTGTTTTTACCTTTGAGCCTTTTTTAGCGATATGTTGATTGGCTTGGATCGGATAGCCATAGCTAATGGTAGAGCCAATCCCACCTCGGCCTTCTTTAATGGCTGTATCTTCGAGTTTAATGATGGTATCGGTATCGTCAGGAACGGCACATCCTGTCATAAGTCTAACCGCTTGGCCTTCTCTAACCGTTCCTTCAAAAACCATGCCTGCGCCAATGTGTCCAACGATGCCAAAGGTGGCGGGATTCGATTTCGAGATGTGCTTTGCATCGGTGCTTCTAATAGCAAAACCGTCCATAAGCGCAGAATCAAAATGAGGGAAGTCTTCAGGCGCCAAAACGCGATTGAAAAGGACGCGACCGAAGGCCTCTGAAATGTCAATTTTCTCTGAGGACATGAGTTCTAGTCTCAAAAGAATTTCTTTGAGTGCCTCGGTGACGCTTAAGCTTGTATGTTTCATATGCCCGCCTTACATTTTACGTGTTTGCCCTATTATACTGATGTAAAGATTTTAAAGGAGTTAAGCGTGGATATTCGTAAGTTTTCAATTGAAAAAGATCCAGTAGATTTTGACGCCTTAACAAATGAGCAAAAGATTCAGATACTTCGCGATGAAATTCTTCATCATCAATATCTCTACTATGCTCATGACCAACCAGAAATTTCTGATGCCGATTTTGATGCACTTATGCAGGAGCTTATCGAGCTCGAGAAGCTTCATCCTGAACTTGTGAGTGATGAAAGTCCAACGCAGCGAGTTGGCGGTTTTTTATCCCAGCAGTTTGAAACGGTTGCACACCAAAGCCAAATGTATTCCATTGACGACGCGATGGATCTAGCAGAACTTGACGCCTGGCTTGAGCGAGTTTCTCCGCTCTTAGGTGAGCATCCTCAATATATATGTGAGCTTAAGATTGACGGTCTTGGCATTGCCCTTACCTACGAAAAAGGACAGTTTGTGCGGGCGGCAACACGTGGAGATGGTGTTGAGGGCGAGGACGTGAGTGCTAATGTGAGCACGATTAAAGACATTCCACCCCTCTTAAAACATGAGGCGCTTGGAGCCCTTGTGGGTGAAGAAAATCATGGACGCCTTGAAATTCGTGGCGAAATTTATATGCCCAAAAAATCCTTTGTTCGCTTAAATGAGCAGGCAGAACGGGATGGCAAGCCGGTTTTTGCAAATCCAAGAAATGCAGCGGCAGGCTCCTTGCGACAAAAAGATCCAAACATCACTGCGCACCGTGACCTGTCCAGTTTCATGTACGCGCTTGCTGATGAAGCGCCCTTGAAGCTCGAGGCGCAATCTGAATTTTTATCGTGGCTTAAAAAAGCTGGCTTTCAGGTAAACCCTAACATTAAGCTTTGTAAGACGAACAAGGAAGTCCATGACTTTTGTAAAGAGGCGCTTGAGCATAGAAGCGAGCTAGACTACGACATTGATGGAGTTGTCGTAAAAGTGGATTCCTTTGAGCGCCAAAAAGCTCTGGGCTTTACCGCGCGAGCTCCACGCTGGGCGATTGCCTATAAATTTCCACCTGAACAAAAAGAAACCGTGCTCAGAACTATATCTGTTCAAGTTGGCAGAACCGGTGTTATAACTCCCGTTGCAGAATTTGATCCTATATTCTTATCGGGGTCTACGGTATCGCGTGCAACCTTGCATAACCTTGATGAAATTGAGCGCAAGGACGTTCGCGTAGGCGATACCATCGTAGTGCACAAGGCGGGCGATATTATTCCCGAGGTAGTAAAACCAATCTTAGAAAAGCGTCCTCACGACTCGCAGCCCTTTGTTATGCCAAAGCACTGTCCAAGCTGTGGTTCTGTGCTGGTCAAAGAAGCTGATGAGGTTGCCCTGCGCTGCGTGTCCATTGATTGTCCTGCACAAGCGCTCGAGCGCCTTGAGCATTGGGGAAGTCGAGATGCACTTAATATTGAAGGTCTAGGCCCTAAGTTGGTTGAAAAACTCTATGAGGCGGGCCTTGTTGTCGATGTTGCTGATTATTATGAGAATCTAACGGTTGAAAATGTGAGCAGGCTTGTTTTAAAGAAAGAAGAACAAGCTAAGGAATCTGAGATAGCAAAGAAGCTTATCGCTGAACTTGAGCTTTCAAAACAGCAGGAACTTTGGCGTGTTGTTTATGGTTTGGGAATTAGGCACGTAGGTAAAACCATGGCAAAGCTGCTCACGAAACATTTTCATTCGATGGAAGCCTTGATGGCTGCAAAGTTCGATGAGCTTTCTGCACTTGAAGGCATTGGGCCTAAGATGGCTCAAACCATCCTTGATTTTTTTGGCATTCACGAAAATGTTGAAGTTATTGAGCGTCTTGCTAAGGCGGGTGTTCGCATGGATGATGCAGGTGAAAACATATCATCAACTTCGCAAGAATTAGCAGGACTCAGCTTTGTGCTTACGGGAACGCTCGAGACTTTTACGCGCCAAGAAGCTCAAGAGGCGTTAGAAAAGTTAGGGGCTAAAGTAAGTTCTTCAGTATCTAAAAACACCTCGTATGTAGTTGCGGGTGAAAAAGCGGGCTCAAAACTTAAAAAAGCACAAGATTTATCGGTGCCAGTCTTAAGCGAAAGTGATTTACTTGCGCTCCTTACTGGTCAACAAAACATTGGTCTGTAAAGTGAGTTACTATTACACATAAGCTATTGTCAGCCTGTATTTGGGGGTCTTATGCAAAATACGCGTAAAACACTCGTAATAACGATTTTGGTTATTGTCCTTGCGATTGTACTCTTTATCATTGGCGACCTTTTCGCCCGCAACAGTGCGCAAAATAAAGCAGATGAAGCAATTGCAAACATACCTGGTGTTGAATTTGAAAAGAAAAAAGTGGACGTCCGCGGGTGGCCCTTTATACCTCAAGCGGTATCGGGAAAATTAAGCGATGTTCGCATGAGCGCAGATGCAATGAATTTTACTGTTGAAGGCGCCAATATTCGCATTCAAAATCCTCAGATGAACATCAAAGGTTTCACCACAAAAGAGCCTTTTGTCGCAGATTCAATGACGGGTTCCGGTATGGTGACGATTGACTCACTTCAAAATCTTGTGACGGCTCAAGGTTTGCGCATGCAAGTTTCGAGCCAAAATGAGCAGATTCGCCTAACGGCTGATATTGTGGGCGTACCTGTAACCGTTACGCTTAACGCACGAGCCGATAACACGACTTCGGCCGACCTTACCCGTACCGTGCCTGCTATTGTTCTTACACCGGTTGACGTAACCTTAAATATCGAAAAGCTTTATGGCAAGTCTAGCTCTCAAAATGAGGCAAATAAAAAGGATGAACAAGATCAGGATAAGAACAAAGAGGGCGAAAATAAGGATCAAGACAAGAATGCTGAAGCAGATAAGCAAGACCAAGGCAATAAGCAGCCAAACAGCATTTCGCTTGGAAATATTCTTGATAATTTTGCGGCCCCAAGTTTAACTATTCCGCTTGAACAATCGCCTAATAACCTTCAAATTTCTACCCTTGAAGTAAAAGATAATGGCATTTATTTTACGCTTGAAGGTGTCCAGCTAAACTTTAGTGAAATAGGTAGTGGCGCTTTAACGCAAGGTCAGGCGGCCGAGCCAGACGCTGCTCCTCAGGATGAGGAAAACGCAGATACCGACACCAATACTGATACCAAGACCGACACCAAGTAAGGAATTATAACTCTATAGAAAGGACATCTTACCTATGGCATTGAGCCCGCAAGATGTGCGTGCGATAGCAGATTATGCTCGCATTGCTGTAAAAGATGAAGAGCTCGAGGAGCTTGCAGACTACTTTAATTCAATGATGGACACGCTTAACTTAATCAAAAAGTATGACATAGAAGATGTTGAGCCAACCTTTCACCCTATTGGCGGACTGGTTAATGTAATGCGCGAAGATGAGCAAGGTGATTCCTTCACAATTGAGCAAACACTTAAAAACGCTCCAGAATTTGAAGATCGTCTCTTTAAAGTTCCAACTATTTTAGGAGGCGACGAGTAGATGAGCATAGATTTTGACGCCCTAAGCGCAATGGATGCAGCGCATCTGGTAAAAGCTGGTGAAGTTTCTGCGCGTGAGATGGCAGATGCTGCATTTAGCAATATTGAAAAACGCGATGGCAAAGTTAAGGCTTTTCTCGAACTTTCTCATGATTTAGCGTATGAGGCTGCCGATAAGATTGATCAGGCACGCAGCGCAGGAGAGGAGCTACCCCTTCTTGCTGGTGTTCCTGTTGCGTTTAAAGACAACATGAATTTAGTGGGCACACATACGACCTGTGCGTCCAAAATGCTTGAAGGCTATGAATCTACCTATACGGCAAGCTGTGTTGAAAACATTTTGAATGCAGGCGGTTTGCCGCTAGGAAAATTGAATTTGGACGAATTTGCCTTCGGTTCTTCGACAGAAACCTCGGCTTTCCAAACTACTCACAACCCACATGATCTAGAGCGTGTGCCGGGCGGCTCGTCGGGCGGTTCAGCTGCAAGCGTTGCAGCAGGAGAAGCCCTGCTTACTTTGGGCTCTGATACGGGCGGTTCGATTAGACAACCAGCAGCTTTTTGTGGAGTTGTTGGATTTAAACCAACCTACGGCATGGTATCGCGCTATGGTGTGGTAGCCTTTGCTTCTTCGCTCGATCAAGTCGGCCCTTTTGCTAAAACAGTTGATGATGTTGCCCATGCTATGCAGGTGCTTGCGCGCAAGGACCCTAAAGATGTGACCTCTCAACCAGGAGAAAATGACTTCCTTAGTCACCTTCACGATGGAATTGAGGGCAAAACCATCGGAATCGTTCGCTCTATGATCGAGGCAAAGGGCGTCACAGACGAGGTGCGCTATGCACTCAATGAAGCTATACAGCATCTTGAAGATTTAGGTGCAAACCTTGTCGATGTTGAACTCCCTCATGCCGAATCGGCTATGAGTGCGTACTACATAATTGGTCCTTCCGAGGCCTTTTCTAATCTTTCACGATTTGATGCAGTTCGTTATGGTAAGCGAGTGATGGCAGCTAATTTAAATGATACGACTGCGCTTTCTCGCTATGAAGGATTTGGACCTGAAGTTCGTCGCCGCATCTTATTAGGCTCATACATTTTATCGAGTGAAAAATATCAAGAGCTTTACTATCCTGCTCAAAAAATTAGAACACTCATCACCAAGGACTATACCGAGGCATTTAAAACTTGCGACACCCTTTTTATGCCTTGCGCTCCACGAGCTGCCTTTAAGTTTGGCGAAATAAGTGATCCAACCGAAATGTATTTA
The DNA here is from genome assembly GCA_030532415.1 of Coriobacteriia bacterium. GTDB lineage: Bacteria > Actinomycetota > Coriobacteriia > Coriobacteriales > JAEZZM01 > JAUNLE01. The sequence continues at coordinate 17,620 of JAUNLE010000004.1, forward strand.
TCAGATATGTTTACTGTTTCAATTAATATTGCAGGTAATGGTGGTATTTCCGTTCCTCTTGGAATGGGAAAGGATACAGGTTTACCACTTGCTGGTCAGCTCGTATGTCCTGCATTTAAAGACGCAGAATTGCTTCGCGTAGCACATGCGCTTGAGGGCTGCTATGAGAAGGTTTCAGTAGCTCAAGCGGTTCAGGAAGGTGAGTAGGGTGAGTATGAAGACGCTTCAAGAAGTATTTAAAAAATATGAGGCAGTAATTGGTCTTGAAATTCACACCGAGCTTACGACCTTGAACACTAAAATGTTTTGTTCGTGCAAGATTTCTCACGAAGATCTTGCGAATGAAAATACTTGTCCGGTTTGTTTAGGTTTGCCTGGAGCGCTTCCCGTTCCTAACAAGCAGGCCATTCAGTCAATCGTGCTTGCGGGTCTGTCAACCAATTGCGACATTGAAAAAGATTCAATGTTTTATCGCAAGAATTATTTCTATCCCGATATGTCAAAAAACTACCAGATTACTCAAGGACCAGTTGCCTTTGCTATGCGCGGCTACTTAGACCTTGAAGTTTCGGGCAAGGCAGCTGACGAGCGCGTTGATGTTGAAAAAGACGAAGACAATGCTTATCTTGCCCATGTTGGTATTACAAGAATTCACATGGAAGAAGATGCAGGAAAACTGAACCACATTGGTGGTGTTGACGGCCGCATTGCAGGAGCTGAACACTCTTTAGTTGACTACAATCGCTGCGGCATGCCCTTAATTGAGCTGGTAACTGAACCAGATCTAAGAACTCCTGAAGAAGCACGTCTGTTCATGCAAAAGCTCAGAAGCATTTTCTTGACACTCAATATCTCTGACTGTTCGCTTGAAAATGGATCGATGCGCTGCGATGGAAATGTGTCCTTGCGCAAGCGTGGTGAAACTAAGTTTGGTGTAAAAACCGAGCTTAAGAACATGAACTCATTTAAGAACTTACATGATGGTCTTGAGTACGAGATTATTCGTCAAGCAAATGTCTTGGATGAAGGTGGGCAAATTTATCAGGAAACTCGTCACTGGGAACCTTCAAATAAGCGCACGATTGTTATGCGTACCAAGGAGACTGCTGACGACTACCGTTTATTCCCTGATCCAGATCTTGCTCCTTATAACTTAAGCGATGAATTTATTGACGAAGTTCGCGCGATGCTACCAGAGCTTCCTGATGAAAAGCGCGAAAGATTTATGGCAAACTTTGGACTTGGCAAAAAGGATGCTTCTGCACTTGCAGAAGATGCAGCGACTGCAAAATTCTTCGAAGACGCACTAGCTGATACGAAGGATGAAAAGATTGCAAAATCGCTCGCAAATATTATCTTAAATGACTTAGCTGCCTATCTTAATGCTCAAGGAGCTACCATCGATGAGCTTGATTTAAATTCTTTGTACTTTGGTGAGCTTGCTGCCATGTTATCTTCCGATGAAATTTCATCAAAGCAGGCAAAAGAAGTCCTAGAGCTCATGATGAAGGACAATGTTTCGCCAAAGCAAATTGTTGAAGAAAAAGGCATGAAGCAAATTTCTGACCTTGGAGCCATAGAAGCGCTTGTAGCTGGTGTTCTTGAGAACGCAAGTGAACAGGTTGAACAATATAAGTCCGGCAATACAAAGGTTATCGGATTCTTAGTTGGTCAAGTTATGAAAGCTTCGGGCGGACAGGCGAATCCAAAACTTATCAATCAAGTTTTGCGCTCAATGCTAGAAAAACTATAAAGTAATTATCCAGTGCGTAGCTGCTCTTCTTGTAAGCATTTTATAAGACAGGGGCGGCTACGTTTTTTACCGTGGACCAGGGGACTAAAAAGCTAGGTGAGGAGCAGGTAGCTTTGAATTCCGATTTTTTACTTACACATGACCTACATGCATGTGAGCTGTGTCCAATTATGTGTAAGACGAATCGTTATGAAAAGCCGGGAGCAATTTGTCGAGCTGGCTCAAAGCTTCGCATAGCAAGGGCCGCGCTCCATTTCTGGGAAGAGCCGCCTCTTTCAGGTAAGGCAGGTTCTGGGACCATCTTTTTTTCACACTGCACCATGAAGTGCGCCTATTGCCAAAACTACGAAATTTCTCACGATGGTTTTGGTGTCGATATTTCTGAACATAGACTCTACGAAATATTTTATGAGCTCAAAGAGCAAGGGGCGCTTAACATCAACCTTGTTACCCCCAGTCATTTTGCAGATGCAATTGCCCGAGTTATCAAACGTGCTAAAGCCGATGGTTTTGATTTGCCTATTGTGTATAACACCTCTGCTTATGAGCGACAAGAAGCTATTGTTGCCCTTAGAGACCTGGTCGATATTTGGCTTGCCGATTATCGTTATGCAGATAATGTGCTTGCGCAAAAGTACTCAAGAACACGAGATTATCCCGAGTATGCGCTTAAGGCTATCGAACAGATGAAGCAAAATTTGGAAGATAGAGGAGGGCGCCTGCTTAATGTGGAAGGCATTATGCAGCGAGGTCTTATCGTAAGGCATTTAATTTTGCCGAATCAGGTGGAGCACTCGCTTGAGGCGCTGCAAAGGCTGTATGATACCTTTGGTGCGGATTTAGAGCTTTCGATTATGAATCAGTTTACGCCAGTTCATTCAAGATACCAAAACCACGATGAGCTGAAACGCAGCGTAAGCGCCGAGGAGTATGAAAGGGTTTTAGATTTCGCAGATGACTTAGGATTTGAGCAGTATTATTGGCAGGACGGCCCAGCAATGTCGGAAAGCTTTATTCCGCCTTTTGACAAGACAGGGGTATAGATTTTTGTATTCTCATGACTTGCATAAAGCACCAACACTCCTTGTTAAGCGTGCGCTTTATAGTTTCTTCTTACTGCTTGTTACTGCTTTGTTCGTATTTGCTCATCAAGCACAAGCACAAGAGCTTACTAGCTCTCAGGCAGATTCAATTAAGGCTTCGATTGATGGTTATATCGAGGTAAACAAAGAAAATGTGCATGCCCTGTCAATCGTTTATCTTTCTTCTGATGACAAAATTGCCGAAACTTATGCAGGTACCTTAAATAGCGCAGGTGCACCCATAGATGCCTCAAGCGTTTATGATTGGGGTGAGGCAAGTGAGCTTTTAATTTGGATTTCGGCACTCCAATTAGAAGAACGTGGCACGCTGGATTTAGATAAAGACATTAAATTATATCTTCCGCAAGATTTTAACCTGCCTCCCGATACGAATAAGTCGATGACATTCAGGCAGCTTATGTCTCATAGCTCGGGCTTTGATCGATCCCTTTTAAATTTACAGCTGAAAGAAACTGATGAAATTCCCGATTTGCAAAGCGCACTGTCACAAACAGACGCACGTCAAACGTATACGCCAGGCAAAATGGTGTCGCGCTCTTCGTACGCTTCAAGTTTGGCTGCACTGATCATTTCGCATGTAAGCGGACTTCCCTACGAAGTATATGTTGATGAAAATATTTTGAAGCCAATGCGTATGTACCATACCTCTTTGACGGTGAATATGGACGATAATATTGGCGTGCAGACGAAAAGAAAGCAGCTTGAAAGTTTTGATACACAAGGCACTAAGCTTTCGTATTATCGACCCGCTTACTTATATGCTCCCGCACTTATGGTGAGCTCGACTCCGCGAGATTTAATGCGCCTTGTGCGAGGACTTCTCAATGTGTCAAGTGAACATTTATTTCAAAATTCAGAGACCTATGAAAAGATTTTTGTGTCCGACATGGACTATAGAACGAGCGAAAACGTTAGGGTTGCAACCGGTTTATTCAGCCTTGCAACACAAGAAGACAAGTGGGTCTTAATTGGAACTTCTGGTGGAACTTCGACCTTCATTGAAATGAGCAGTAAAACGAAGGAAGCGATAGTCCTTATGTCTTCCACCCTTGATGACAAGAGGTTTATGTGGCAAATTGCAGCGCGCGTATTCGGTCGTGAATCATTCGATAAAAGCGAATATCTTGAACCGTCCACCCTTTGGAGAGGCATTTACCAGGATGCTCGATCTCCTCAGCATGGTCCAACGAAAATCGTGTCGGTATTAAACCGTGCGCTCGTAGGGACTCAAGACGAACATGACCTTACCATAAATGACTTGCACTACCAGCAGGCGCAGGCAGGTTTGTATTTTAGGCCAGGTGACTTGCAGGGAAGAAACTCAGTCGTTTTTTCAAATAGTACCGAATATATAAGCATCATGTCGTTTTTTAATCAGGATTATTTTAAGCTTCCGCATGCACAGCTCATTATTGAATACACCCTCTTATTTGGAGCAGCTCTTGGGGCTTTAGCCTCGATTTCAGGGGTGTTTGGCCTTATCTTCTCAAAGCTTAAAAGCATGCGAAAAGGCACGAGCGTAAGCTTAGGCTATGCTCCGTTGGTTATCTACCTGCTCAACATTGGACTTATTGCCTTTATCAGCTACATTGCAGTGGTGCTGCTTAACTATACGACGACCGATTTCATTTCATCCATGCAAATATATGCCTATGTGTACGCTATTTCGGTTGCAGCCTTACTGCTCTATGATATGTGGGAGATTCACAAATCAAAGGATAATGTTTTGAAGCGCAGTCATGAGCTGATTGCCCTTATAGCTGGCGTTATTTTAATGATGAATCTTATTTATTGGGAAATTATTTTTTAGTGAGCTTTTGTAAGTCGGCATAAGCCCACAATCCGGTTTGTTCTTGCTTTGCTGTATCCATTGCAGAAAAGAATTCGTTTTTATATTTTTTATTGGGCTTAAAATACACGGCTTTAGCATAACCGCGCTTTACCATCTCTAAATTAATGAGGTAGCTTACATCGTAGTTAACGCTGCGGGGGTCTTTTGACCACAGGTAAGCAAGCGTTCTGTCGTATTGATCGCGTATATCTTCATCAAATTCCACGTATAAGACTTCTGATGAGAGCAGATCTTCAAGAGCTCGCTTGGCTTCTTCTCCCAAAAGCTTACTTGATTCAAGGTTAATTTCAGGGGTGTCAATCCCTATAAGCCTTATATTAAGCGCCTGTTCTGGATGCGCTTGGGGATGCGCCCATATGGTGTCTCCGTCATGGATGGATTCTAGCTCGACTTTCATAATGCTATAAGGACGGGCTTCATCCACATAGCTAGTATCCGGCTGCTCTTGTTCTAATTGTGCTGAAGTATCAGAATCGATAATTGAGCTGAGCTGCGAAATAAAGGCGTCACTTGCGGGAAAAAGTAAACTTACGAAATAAACCAAAAGCGCAGCAATTCCAAGTGCAAGCAAAGATTCGAGAATTTTTTTGTTTTTCATTGACGGATTCTTTCTGCTTGCTACCTTGTTATGATTAGTTACGTTTATATCTGTGTTTAAGGATAGTACATGATGAAAAAAGATAGCTCAAATACATCAGAACTTGATGAACTTAAGGCTTTGCGTGCTCAAAAAGAGCTGCTCGCTCAAAAAGAGCGTGAACTTATTAATAGGCAGCTTGAGGCTGACCAAAAACTTCAGGAAAAGTTAGATGAAGAAAAGCGCGAAATAGCGCGCGAGATTATCGAAGACAAACGAGTGCAGGCTCGAAGGGATAAAGAGCTTGATAAGATTTACAATGCAGGGGAATTACCACCCATGCCTCTTGTTCAAAAAATCATTCTCGTTGTTGTCGTCCTTATTTTGTTGGTCGTAATACTTTATATATTAGATTTTTAT
>JAUNLE010000004.1:23334-24137 GCA_030532415.1 Coriobacteriia bacterium
TGCCAGTTTTTTAGATAGAGTTTAGGTAACGAAGCAATAACATATGCGTAACCACTTCATAAAAGACGGGTTTTAAAAACAAAGTACTGGTAGATTAATTACAGCTAAAATACATTTACGTGAGGATTTTTATGTCATTTTCAGGAAAAAATCCAACTCCGCCAGAAGGATTTGAACCACAACATTTTGCACCAAAAGGGCAAGCGCCCAAAGTTCAGCCAAGCTCTAAAACCTCAGAGGCTATGAAAGCGCTTGAGGAAAAACGACAAAAAAAGCGTCGCAATCGGAGCATCAAGATAATAATAATCGCACTTATCGTCTTAATTTTTGCAGGCATTGGTATCTATATGTTCTCTCAGCAAGTTCTGTCGAATACGATTGCTGAACAAGCGCCTACTGACGATGTGGTGCAAGGCGAATTTGTAAAGACTATTTCTAATTCTGGAACCATAGCGCCGCTCCAAAACCAACTGGTATCGCCCGCTTTGAGCGGAACGGTTATCGAAGTAAACGTTCGTCCTGGCGACACGGTTAAGAAAGGTGATGTGCTGTTCACCTTTGAATCGCCTGAAATGCAAAGCGCAATTGATGCGGCTGAAATAGGAGTTAAGCAGGCAAAAGAGGGTGTTAAGCAGGCACAGCAAGGTGTAAAAAGTGCGGTAGCTGGCTATAACGCTGCAGTTGACCAATACAACTACTCACTTCAACAACAGATTGATGCACGTGATCAAGCGATACAGCAACAATTTGCGGCCCTAGATGCTCAAGCAATGGCGCAGGCTCAAGCGGTTGCACAGCAAACG
>JAUNLE010000004.1:24147-29085 GCA_030532415.1 Coriobacteriia bacterium
CAGGCGCTGCTTGAAGCGCAAACGCAGGCTGCTCAACAAGCAGCTGCACAGGCAATTAATTTGCAAATAGACAACTTGAATCGCTCGTATGTACAGGCTAAAAACCAAGAAGCGCTCTATCACAGACTTGTTCAGTCAGGATCAATTACAACACCGGGCTTAACTTTTGATGAAGCGAATAAAATTATTGCGATGAAAGTTCAAAAAAACCCATATGGTGCCTATGTGTATGACTGGGCAAAACAACAACTTGATGCAGCCCAGGCAAAACAAGAAGATGTGCCACTTCCAGGCGAGCCTGGAATAGATGAGCCAAGTACAGGCGGAAATACGAGGGTTGAAAGAATTAATCAACACTGGCTTGATAAAATCCTTATAGCCTCTGAACTGAATTCCCTTTATGGCATTGACCCTGAAAATCCACTGAGTGTCCAGCAGGTAAAAACTCAAGTAAGCCAAGGTCAGATCCCTGAAGCTTTAAAGAAATATGCGGAAAGTGTTGCTCAGTCTTTCGATACGAGCTCTGTTGAGTTGGATCCATCTCAATTAGCGGATGGATCGACAGACATGCTTTCAGCTGGTATGGAAATTCCTGAAGTAAAGCCAGCGCCATTCGATTCTGAGTCACTTCTTTTAGGTATTGAGTCGGCCAAGCAGGCTGTAAATACTGCAAATATCGCGGTTGAATCTGCTCAAAACCAGCTTGACCAAGCACTTGAGGCTTATAACGAAGGCAAGGTGCTCGCTACGATCGATGGCGAGGTCTTGCAGATTAACATTGAGCCTGGTATGAAGCTTGAGACCCTTGTTCAATCTGGTAAGGCTGCTGCTCAAATTGTTGATTTAAGTAAGCTTAAGGCCCAAATGAACGTCAATGAGCTCGACATCTTACATATTAATAAGGAAACTAAGGCAGAACTTACCTTTAACGCAATTCCGGACCTTGTTCAAAGCGGTGAGGTAGATGTAGTTTCAGCAAGTCCTTTGGGGAGCGAAAACGCTCAAGCAAATGCGCTTGCATCCATGGGTGGCGCGCAAGGTGGCGCCTCGGTTGTCTCATATCCTGTTTCAATTCTTATCAATTCTCCTGATAAGCGCCTTAAATCAGGTATGTCTACAGATATTACGCTTACGGTAGAAAAACTCGAAAACGTCATCATGGTTCCACTTACTGCTGTCAACAACGATGGAACTAAAGATTATGTAACAAAGGTTACCTACGATGCAAACGGCGTTGCTACCAACGAGCGCGTCGACGTAGTGATAATCTCGTCCAATGAAACGGTCAGTGTTGTCGAGGGCAATATCAAAGCGGGAGACAAGGTACAAATCGCAGGTAACGACGACACAGGCATACCGGGTTTGGTCGTAGACTAATGGCTGAAAAAGATATTGTAATTGACGTAAGAGATCTTCACCGAATCTTTGAGACTCAGGCTGGATCTACCCATGCGCTTAGAGGTGTGAGCTTTCAAAGTGAGCGCGGAGAGTTTGTTGCCATCATGGGCCCATCGGGTTCAGGAAAGTCAACCTTAATGAACCTTTTGGGCTGCTTGGATACGCCCACCTACGGCCAGTATTTTTTAGAGGGCGTTGATGTTTCAGTATATACCGATGATGAGCTCGCAGATGTAAGAGCTCATCGCATTGGTTTTGTGTTTCAATCCTTCAACCTCTTGCCGCGTACCACCGTCTTAAGAAATGTGATGCTTCCGCTCATCTATTCAAAAGTTTCAAGCACAGAGCGAGAAGAGCGGGCAGTAAAAGCACTCTTTCGCGCGGGTTTAAATGAGGAAGTTTTTGATAAGAAGTCGAATGAGATTTCGGGTGGCCAAATGCAGCGTGTTGCTATTGCGCGTGCCTTAGTCAATAATCCGGCAATTATTTTGGCCGATGAGCCCACAGGAAACCTTGATTCTAAAACTGGTGAACACGTCTTAAATACCTTTAAAGAACTGCGTGATCAAGGCTCGACCATCGTATTAATTACCCACGACTATAGCGTTTCTCAACACGCAGATCGTGCATATCAAATACGAGATGGCTTGCTGTATGAGGGTGCGCAAGAAGATGCAATTCGCCAGGCGCTTGAACGTGGGGTGTAAGCGTGAAATTCAGAGATTTAGCTTTCGAGATATGGACGGCTCTTTCAGCGAATAAGGGCCGAAGCATGTTAACTATCCTTGGTATCGTTATCGGAATCGCAGCGGTTGTAACGCTAACCTCGCTCATCGCAGGTATGCGCCAACAGCTTTTATCAACAGTGGGCGCAGATCAAGCGCGTTTGATACAAGTTTTTGTATCTTTTAGCGGCGAAAGTGAGCCAGCTTTTATTACGACCAGCGATCGTGAGTATTTAGAAAAAGAAATCCCTGGTGTTGCCTACACAGGTTCGCTTACACAGTTTTTTAGTGCATCGGTTTCGACAGCACGAGAAAAGGCTGAAAATACTTCAGTAAGTTTGGCAACCCCCGGAGTTTTGCAGGCCAACAAAAAAAGCTACGAATTAAAGAGCGGTCGATATTTCATGCAGTCTGATGCTGAAAATTACCGACAGGTTGCCATAATTGACACGGGTCTTGCAAAAGAGCTCTATAACACGGAAGATCCTGATGTTATTGGCCAGACCATAACCATCGATTCTGATAAGTATTCGATTATAGGTGTTGTAAGTTCGCCACAAACTTTCGGTATGAGTGCAGGTTCAAATGTCTATATTCCTGACGCAACTGGTTTTAGGCGCTATGGTATGGCAGAAGAAACCTATGCAATGATGGTGTATACGACTCCTGAAGCAGACGTTGATGAGGTGAAAACTGAAGTCCTTGCGGCCTTACATAAGCGACATCCTGTTCCCAATTCTCAGGATTCAGAAAAAAGCTTCTCTCGTTTTGAGGCTATGACCTCTAAGGACATGATTGCAATTGTAGAAAATATTACTGGTGTATTCACGGCAATCCTAGGAAGCGTTGCTTCGATTTCGCTTATTGTTGGAGGTATTGGCATTATGAACATGATGCTCACTAACGTAAGCGAGCGTATACGCGAGATTGGTCTTCGCAAATCTGTGGGAGCGCATGCTTCAGATATTACGAATCAATTCTTAGGTGAATCTATCGTTTTGTGTCTTATCGGTGGTGTTATAGGTCTGATCATCGGCTATGGTGCAGCCTTAGGAATTGCAGCTATTGTTTCGGTAGTCCAGCCTGATATGCAATTTGCTCCTATCGTAACGCCAAGTATTGTTGCCATTGCCTTTGGAGTTTCGACCTTAATCGGAGTAATCTTTGGTTGGGGCCCTGCACATAAGGCCGCAAAACTCGACCCTGTAGAATCGTTGCGCCATCAATAAGCACCAATGCGACTAAGTCTGAAGAGCTAAATCGTATATAAGCTGTATCTTTTTTACTAATATTTGTGTTCAGATGGCTCTAAAATTGGCCCCTAGGTATAATAGTGCTTGATATCAAAAGCAAAATTGGAGGATTATGGCTTCCCAAGAGGTACCTGTGGGCCAATTGATGCATTCGGCTTTATTGACTGACCTCTATCAACTTACTATGGCTCAAGCTTACTTTGAAAGCGGGCACTTAGATACGCAGGCATGTTTCCACCTTTATTTTAGGGATAATCCTTTTAAGGGCGGCTATGCGATTGCTTGCGGTACATCTCAAATTGCCGATATCGTCAGTGCAATGCATTTTTCTGACGAAGACATTGCCTATTTAAGAGGCTTGCAAGCGCCTGCAGGAGGCAGCTTGTTTAGTGAAGCTTTTCTGGGCTACCTTTCCTCTTTTTCTCCAAGTTTTACTATTGATGCAGTTAAAGAAGGTAGGATTGTTTTTCCGCGCGAGCCTATGGTTCGCGTTATGGGTCCATTAATTGAATGCCAATTAATTGAGACTATCTTACTTAACCACGTAAATTTCCAAACGCTCATTGCAACTAAGGCACAGCGAGTGGTCCAGGCTGCTCAGGGAGGTGCGGTTGCAGAGTTTGGTTTGCGACGGGCGCAAGGTCCCGACGGTGGCCTTTCGGCATCGCGCGCTGCCTATATTGGAGGCTGCGCTTCTACCTCAAACGTCTTGGCCGGAAAACTTTACGGTATTCCTGTATCGGGCACCCACGCACACTCATGGGTCATGGCTTTTTCAAGCGAGCTTGAAGCATTTAGAGCCTATGTTAAGGCAATGCCCAATAACGCAATCTTGCTGGTCGATACCTATGAAGTGGAACAAGGTGTTAAAAACGCCATTATCGTCGCCCAAGAAATGAAGGAGCGCGGCGAGAAATTATTAGGCATTCGTATTGATTCGGGAGATCTTGCAGAACTTTCAAAGATGGCCCGCAAGATGTTTGATGAAGCAGGCTTGCCCGAGGTTAACATTACGGTATCAAACGATTTGGATGAATATACCATTCAATCACTTCTAGCCCAAGGAGCTCCCATAGATTCTTGGGGAGTCGGCACAAAGCTTGCAACATCTTATGACCAGCCAACGCTTGGGGGAGTCTACAAGCTGTCTGCCGTCAAAAATGGTGTAGAAGAACAGTGGCAGCCCGTAATTAAAATGTCTGAACAGCAGTATAAATTAACGATTCCAGGAGTTTTAGAAGTCCGTCGTTACTTTGATGATGAAGGAAAATTTGCAGGGGATATGATTTGCGATGAAAGCTTTATCGTAGACGATGAAGCGTTAATTATCGATCCTTTGGATGGCACCTTGTCCTTATCGCTTAAAAAGTTCTCGTACAAAAATATTCTTGAACCACATATTAGAAATGGCAAGGTGGTATGCGAAGCTCCGTCTTTAGAAGATGCAAGAGCGCGCGTACAAGAAGACCTTGGTAAGCTTCAAGATTCAGTCAAACGCTTCTTAAACCCTCAAGTCTATCCGGTTGGAATAGAGCGCAGCCTGTTTGATTTGCGCACACAAA
>JAUNLE010000004.1:29095-42685 GCA_030532415.1 Coriobacteriia bacterium
TATAGCTAACAAGGAGGAATAATTGTCTTCTGATACTAAAACCTATCAGATAATTATCGATAGTGGGGCTGATTTTCCCGCAGAACTTGCGAAAAGTTTGGGAATTGAAATGCTTGGCTTTGACTACGTGATAGATGGCGAAGCTTATGTTGACGACTCATGGGAACATACCGATCCGCATGAGTTTTACGAAAAGCTTAGACAAGGGGCGCAAGCATCCACATCCCAATACTCCTTCGGAAAAGCTATTGATTTTTTCGAGAAGAAAGCCCAGGCAGGTATAGATATTATTTACGTGAGCATGACCGAAGCACTTTCAAAGTCGGTCGATCAGTCTCGCCATGCTGCCGAAATCGTCATGGAAAAATATCCAGGCACAAGAATTGAAGTCTTCGACCCAAAACTTGATTCTTCGGCAAATGCAAATCTTGTTATAGAGATGCTTAAAATGGCAAAACAAGGCATGACTATTGATGAGCTTTTAGCTTGGGCAGATGAGGCGCGCTATTTCATTCATGGCATATATACCTTAGATAACTTACAAAGGCTTGCAGAAGGGGGGCGCATTCCGGTTGCGGCATCTCAAATTACCGGCAAGCTTAACATTAAACCGCTGCTCTCCTATGATTTGGGAGGAAACTTAACACTTGAAGGTGTTGCCCGCGGGCGAAAACGTTCCTTACAGTGGTTGGCAGAAACCTTCCTTAAAACATCTAACGCCGATTTTAACTATCCAGTTTTTGTCGTCAACGGCGATGTGCCCGAGGATGCCGAATATGTCAAAACGCTGATTCAAAAAGATAAGAGATTTAACGGACTTCCAATTATTACGGGGCTTATAGGGCCTATTTTAGGAATACATGTAGGACCTGGCATGCTTGCCATTACCTACTGGGGAAATGATAGACGAGAAAATGCTTCACTTTCAGATCGAATTGCTCGGGCAATAAAGAGTTAGGAACAGTTATGCCAAAAGAAATTAAGAAAGTCGGCTTTATTGGTACTGGAATTATGGGCTCACGCATGGCATCGAATTTGATGAACGGAGGCTATGAGCTTGTAGTTTTTAATAGAAGCAAAGAAAAGGCTCAAGCACTTTTGGATAAGGGTGCTCACTGGGCACAAAATCCAAGAGAAGTGATCGAAAACTGCGAGGTAGTTTTTACCATCTTAGGTTATCCAGAAGACGTTGAAGAGGTTTACCTGGGAGAAAATGGTCTGATTGAATATGCACAAGCGGGCCAATATTTAATTGATATGACGACTTCCGATCCAATCTTAGCGCAAGAATTATATCAGGCAGCGGCAATTCGAGATGTTATTGCCTTTGATGCCCCTGTTACCGGAGGAGATACGGGCGCAAAAGCAGGCACGCTTACCATTATGTGTGGAGCAAGCGAAGAGACAGTGGCTCCAGTCTTGCCTTTATTGCAACGTATGGGTACTAAGATTCTTTACTTTGGTAAAGCAGGGGATGGTATGCTTGCGAAATTAACGAATCAAATTGCCCTTGCTTCAAATATGGTAGGCATGGCTGAATCACTTGCCTTTGCAAAACAGGCAGGACTTGATACGGACACCGTTTTTGATATGCTTACCAGCGGTTTTGCGAACTCTCAAGCGCTTTCGAGCCTTGGTGCCCAAACCATTAAGGACAATTATGAGCCAGGATTTATGGTTGAACACCTGCTTAAAGATATAGGTTTAGCACTTTCAAGTGCCGAGCATTTAGATCTTTCAATTCCTGGTACTGAAAATGCCTATCATTTGTATGACTTGCTTGTCAATTTAGGTGCGTCACACAAAGGCACGCAGTGCTTGCGACTCCTTTATGCGCCAGAAGATGAGGGTAAGGCGCATGGTGTAAATTGGGAGCTTCTCGATGAGGCCTATGATGAACAGTTTGAAGACGAGCACCATCATGGGCATCGCCATGAACATCATCATGAGCATGACGAGGAGTCATTAAGTGATTATCCGTATTTTGGTGACGATGATTACTACCATAACAATTAGTAAAATTTTATTCGTATGAACGGTATGTACATGGGTAATATTTTCTTTTTCCTACTCGTAATTGGTCTTGGTCTGCTCGCAGTAGCTGGAGGCTATAAACTGGGCAGTCTTATTGGTAAGGCGCTTGGAAGCAAAAAAGTTTTTTGGTTCGTAAACGCAGTGGTCTTTTTTCTCGTTGTGGTAATGACAACCGTATGTTATGCATTTGGAGTGCCAGAATTTATGGCCATTGGGGTGGCTTTAGCTGGCGGAATCTTTGCGGGCCTTAAAGAGGGTTTTGGAAATCCTGGCGGCCTTTGGGATGTGCATGATGAGTTTTTTGGCTTAGATGAATTCAGAAAACTTAAAGGTACACAAGAGTATCCTGATGAGGAAGCCAAAAAACGCGAACTGATAAGCGTGCCAGGTGAGCCAAGTCAAAAATCTAGTAGTAAATCCAAAAAGAAGTAGGGTGTAATAAGCTTGAATATTTATGATGACTTATCACTTGCGCTGTTTATCGACTACGAAAATCTTGCGCTTGGTACTGGTAAGCGAGATAAGCGTGGCCATCAACAACCTGGCCCTCCTCCAAATATGGAAAAAATCATTGAGCGCTTGGTAGAAAAAGGCCGCATTAATGTGAAGCGCGCATACTGTGATTGGCAACGCTTTACTTCTGCCATCACGCCTTTGCATGAATTAGGTATCGAGCTTATTGAAATTCCAGACAGGGCATTTACCGGGAAGAACTCTGCCGACATTCGACTTGCTGTTGACGCTATGGAGATGTGTTTTACGAAAGACCATATTAATGCTTTTGTAATATGTTCTGGTGATTCAGATTTTTCTCCTTTGGTCGCAAAACTCAAAGAACTCAATAAAATAGTTATTGGCGTAGGCATGAGAGAGGCAACAAGTGACCTTTTAGTGAATGCTTGCGATGAGTTTATATTCTATGAAGATATAGGTATTTCTACCGATGCCCCTCAATTCAAAGGAATTGTTGATCCTGAAAAAGAGGAAGCCTATCGACTGCTGTTTAGCACAATCGAAGCGCTTGCTCGCGACAGAGATGGGCGTATGCATGCATCCTTGATTAAAGACGCCATTAAGCGCAAGCGTCCTAACTTTACTGAAACATCGTATGGGTTTAGAAACTTTACGGCTCTTTTACAAGAGGCTGAAAATCTTGGATTTATTGTTTTAGGTATGGATGATAAGTCCGGCACCTATTTTGTAAATGGCTTTTCAATAGACCCACCGACTCCCCAGGCAAATAAGAAAACAAGTAGCAACAAAGCATCAAGAGCGATTGCCAAAACTGCCTCGAGCAGTGCTGCTAAGGTCTCTACGCGAACGGCGAGACGCAAGCATACGGTGGATAAAAATGAGGAAGAATCGAACCCTGAACAAGAAACAGAAGCATAGGTATGGAATTTTTTGCTACCTGTCCGTATAACTTTGAAGAAGCGCTTGCCGCTGAGCTTCGCGCATGCAAAGTACATCGCGTACGCCCCTTGCGAGGAGGTGTAAGCTTTGGAAATGCCCTTGAAGATGCCTATCGTGCTTGTATTTACTCAAGGCTCGCCTCTCGAATTCTTTTAGTTTTAGGCAGATTTCCAGCTCAAAACCAAGATGAGCTGTATCGATCAATCTATACAATTCCTTGGGAAGAGCACATGGCAGCTACGAGCACATTCGTGATAGATGCGCACGGCACGAATGAGGCGCTAAGAAATACGCAATTTGTTGCGCAAAAAGCAAAAGACGCTCTGGTTGATCGTATGCGAGATAAAAAGGGGAGTCGTCCAAATATCGATCTGAACGCACCCGATATACGCATCAATATTCGCATAAACAAAGAACGAGCAATTATCTCTATTGATTTGAGCGGTGAGCCGCTTCACAAAAGAGGCTATCGTGAGGCAGGAAAACAAAGCGAGGCCCCTTTAAGAGAAAATCTTGCGGCCTTTATTTTGTCAAAGGGCGCATGGTTTCGATATGCCAGAAAAGACGAGCTTTGTTTTATCGATCCAATGTGTGGCTCTGGTACCTTAGCGATAGAAGCTGCGCTTGAAGCACTTGATAGGGCGCCTGGTCTTACGAGAAGTACCTGGGGTTTCACCCACTGGTTAGGACACGAGCAAGAAATATTTGAAACGATTTTAGATGAGGCCGACTTAAAGGCAGAACAAGCTGCTCACAAAAAACTGCACATCTATGCTTCAGATATAGACCCTCAGGCAATTGAGCTTGCAAAGGCAAATGCACTTCGTGCTGGTGTATCAAAATATATTGAATTTCGTGTACAAGACATAAGCGAGCTTGAGCTAAAACCTGCCCTATCACAGGGACTTTTGGCAACGAACCCACCTTACGGTGAGCGCATGATGCACGCGGCACAGCTTCCTGTTTTATATGCAGCCCTCGATACCTTTTTGAGTAAAGAGGAGCTCAAAGATTTTCGCGCGGTAATCATTTCTTCTGATGAGGCTCTTGACAGGAGCATTCGAAGAAGGCTTGAAAAGTCCTTTGAGGTTAAAAACGGCCCCCTTGATGCGCGCGTATGGTGCTTTGATACACGTGATGAAGAAGCAAACACTCAGATGAGTGAGCTTAGCACTAAGCAGGGACAAACAATAGCGGTAAGACAAGAAGCTTCTGAGCAATTTCTAAAACGCCTTGAAAAAGTTTCTAAAGAACGAAAAAAATGGGCTCAAAAAAACGCTATTGCTGCATATCGTATCTATGACGCGGACTTGCCTGACTATAATCTTGCAATTGACAACTATGAAGGCGCGGGTCCTGATGAGGGAAAACGGCTCATTCAAATGTTTGAGTACCAAGCTCCAAAACATATTGAGCAAGAGCTTGCCCAAACCCGTCTGTATGATGCACTTGCAATTGTTCCTGAAGTGCTGTCGGTAGAGCCAGACAAGATATTTCTTAAAACGCGCAAGCGCGGGCGTGGTGGTTCACAGTACGGACGCGAAAAGAGCAAGCCTGCAAACCTTATAACACAAGAAGGTGGCCTGCTTATACAGGTAAATCTTTCACAGTACCTAGATACTGGTTTGTTTATTGATCATCGCTTGACCCGTGAGCTCGTTCGATCACGTGTTGCAGATAAGCGCTTTTTGAACCTTTTTTCTTATACGTCTACCGTAAGCTTGTTTGCAGCCGATGGCGGTTCGTATGAAACGACAAGCGTCGATCTTTCCCATACGTACTTACAGTGGGCTCAAAAAAATTTCAAGCTCAATAAGATGGATGATGAAAAGAAGCATCACTTTATTGAGGCTAATGTTTTGACATGGATCAAAGAGATGCGCCATAGCAAGTATCGCTGGGATTTTATTTTCTGCGATCCGCCTACCTTCTCGAATTCAAAGAGCATGGGTTCGCAGGATTTCGATGTTCAGCGCGATCACGTGGAGCTTCTTATCAACACTTCTCGTCTTTTAAGTCGTGGTGGAGAAGGGATTTTTTCGTGCAACCTGCGTAGTTTTAAACCCGATTACGAGGCGCTCGAAAAAGCGGGGGTTGAACTTACGGATATATCTGCAAAAACGATTCCACATGATTTTGAACGAAATCCCAAGATTCATGTTGCCTATACCTTCAGGCGTCTTTAAATAAAAGGAAAGTCAAGGACGCAAAGTCCAAAGTATGAGCTTGATTTGCAGAATATAGGTAATGAGGCTAGCTAATTCTATCTTATTTAAGGAATATGCACGCCCATGCATTATAAGGCGTTAATCGTTCTATAATTAGATAAACCATATTATTCTACTACAAAGCCCATATTTGAGGTGTATATGTCCAACGGAGCAAACGAGAATCAAATAGTTTTTGACCTAAGTTCAGATGCATCAGAAATCGCACAACAAGTTATAGACAGTCCAAATGATTTTAAGGCTTTAGTTGAATTGCTGGGTGATGAAAACAGAAGAGTAAGACAATTTGCCGCAGCATCAATTAGAGAAGTTTCTATTCAAAATCCGGAGTTGTTAGTATCTTATCAAGAACAGCTGATTGACGGCTTGTATCGTCCTGAAGCTCAAACGCGTTGGGAGCTTTTAGAAGCAATCAGCCGTATTTCTAACATTAATGACGATTATGTAGGTAAGGCGTTTGAGGCAGCAGAAGATGCGCTTTATGATGAAGATTCGGGAACTTTGCGCCTAGCAGCCTTCCACTATTTCATCCACCTGGGTAGCTTTAGTAAGGAGTGGTCGAAGAAGGTATGGCCACTGATAGATGAATCGCTGCAAGTGTATCATGGTGACACTGAATTTCCCGAGATGCTCGGGGCCGTGTATAAATTTGCAAAAAGCGATCTTGACACCTCGGTATCAAAAGGTTTAATTGAACGTTTAAATTTCGATGCAACCCAGGGTAAGGGTTATATTCAAAAAGAATCACAAGCAATTATTAACGAATTAACTGATATAGCAAAAGAACATTAATTGAGATTAATTGAGAGGAACACTTAATGGCAAAACACCTAGTGACATTAATTCCAGGCGATGGTATTGGACCTGAGATTACACGCGCAACGGTAAGTGTTGTTGAAGCGAGCGGCGTTGATATTGAGTGGGAAGTTATAAAAGCAGGTCAAAGTGTTATTGAGCAATACAATACACCCTTGCCCGACTACGTAATTGATTCGATTAAGAAGAATAAAGTTGCATTAAAGGGACCCTTAACGACTCCAATTGGTACTGGTTTTAGATCGGTGAATGTGGGCTTGCGAAAGGCTTTAAACCTTTATGCCAATATTCGCCCAATAAAAACGCTTCCTGGTAATGGTGCGCGCTATGAGGATGTTGACTTAGTTGTAATTCGTGAGAACATGGAAGATCTTTATGCAGGTATAGAGTTCGAAAAAGGTACCGCGAAGACCCGTGAGCTTATCGAGACTATTGAAAAATTAGGTGAAGCAAGCATCAAAGATGATGCGGGAATTTCAATTAAGCCTATTTCGGTTAGTGGATCAGAGCGCATTGTTCGTTTTGCCTTTGAGTATGCTCAAAAGCATAAGCGCTCGAAAGTAAGTGCCATCCATAAGGCTAATATTATGAAGCATACCGACGGACTCTTCTTAGAAGTTTCAAGAGACGTTGCCAAAAAATATCCAGACATTGCATTTGATGACAAGATTGTGGATGCAACATGCATGAGCCTTGTTTTGAATCCACATAACTTCGATGTCTTAGTGCTCCCTAACTTATATGGCGATATCGTTTCTGACCTTTGCGCTGGTCTTATTGGAGGTCTTGGTTTGGCTCCAGGTGCAAATATCGGAGACGAGTATGCGCTTTTCGAACCAGTACATGGAACTGCTCCAAGTCATGCAGGAAAAAATGAGGCAAATCCTTCTGCTCAAATTTTGTCTGCCGTTATGATGCTTGAGCACCTGGGAGAATTTGAGGCAGCAGCGAAAATTTATGATGCGCTTCGTTTAGTGCTCTCTAAGGGTGAGCAGGTAACCTATGACATTAAGCGCACGCTTACAGGTTCTACTGATGGAGCTGTATCAACTTCAGATTTCGGCCAAGCAATTATTGAAGCAATGGGTGCTTAAAGCTTTGCTGTAAAGGGGTCTTTATGAAAATATGTCCAAAATGCCAAAACCCTCAATCTGACACATCAAAGTTCTGTACCATCTGCGCGTATAAGTTTGAAGATGAGCAGGGCGATTTAGGAGAAACATGGGTGCTTGGAGATGAGCTTTCTTCTCAAGAAAGCTACCCAGATCCTTTTTCAGAGGACAACGTGGCACCTGTTGCCTTGCCCAATGAAGAATATACGCTGTATTCGTCAAACCTTGAGCAAACAAGGGTTGCTCCTATTCGAGCATCTTCAAAGCCTGGTTATGTTACGAATTCAACCTATCAGCCAGCGCCACAACGAAAGACGAATTGGATTCTAAATATATTTTTAATCATCCTGTCAATATTCTTAATTGTGGCAATCTTTTACGTACTCTTTTTAATCTTCAGCACATCAAATCCAGTCGAGCGCATTGCTCAAGATCCGAATGCTAATCCGACGATTATATCGGTGCCAAAACAAGAAGAACAAGAAGAAAGCCAAACGCTTGCGCCTGTTCAAAGTGGAATTGAAAGTGAAGCGCCCGAAGAAAAGAAGGATGAAAACGCTGAGGCTGACGAAAGTTCGCTTGCTGGTTTAAACGAAGTGTATCAACGCATATCAAGAGACTCAGGAAAAATTACCGACCTTATTCACGTCTTTGATGAGTCCTATGAAAAATCGGTTATAGAGCGTTCCAATTATATAAACGAAGTTCGCGATAAGATCAAAGAACTTGAAGAGTATAAAAAGCAAGTTCAAGCTTACGAGGTTAGTGATAAATATCAAGCGAATCGTGATGAACTTGCGCATTTAATCGATTTAAATATATCGAGACTGGAAGTTTTGGAAGATGCCTATGCAATTTCACTTACTTTCGGGGATAATGCAATGGATAAGAAACAGGAAATATTGCAACCATTTAGAAATGCATATCGTGAGGGCACCTCGCGTTCAAAGTATTTGCTTGAACTAGAAGAACGGTACCCTAACGCAAATCCTGAAAATGTTTAATGAGGTACATAATGAAGTTTAGTTTTAAAGAACATGGTAAGAAAGTATTAATCGTAGGCGTTTTAAGTGCAGGTTTAGCTTTATCTGCTTGCGGTGCTCCAGGAGCAAATTCCAATGGCGATCCAGCAAATGCTGAAACCACAGCAACTGCTCCAGGTTCTCAAGATATGGGTGAAGTAGGACTTTTCCTAACAGAAGATGCGCTTGATTCAACAATTGTTGGTAGCTATACCTATGAAGGCGCATCCGAGGAGATTACTGCTCGTCAAGCTTTAGAAACCTACGGCGGTCTTGAAAGTCAAAAACGCGATGACGGTACTTATTACCAGCCGAGCGCCGAAATGATTTTGTTGTATGCGCGCGCTCAGGTTTTAAATACTTTGGTCGAGAAAAATAACATCAAAATAGATGACGAAGAAGTGGCTGAATTTTTGGCTAATAGCTTTGGTGGAGCATCGATAGACGATATAGCCCAACAATTCCAAATGTCAAAAGAAGAGGCAGAGCGCATTATTAAGGAATCGGCAGCTGCATACAAATTGTCTGAGCAGATAAATGGCAAGATACCTGATGAACCTGAAGCACCTTTTGCTCCAGAACAAGGTCAAGAAGCAAAGGCAACAGAAGGCTATGCTGAATATGCTAAAAAATTCATTGGTGACGAGTGGGATGCAGAAAATAATACCTGGGCAAAACAAGATGGCCCTTATTATGAAGCATTAAAAGACTTCACCTTTGATGGCAAGACAGCCGACTACAATTTTGCGCAAGCGGTTTATTATGTTGCCTATGGTCAGTGGACTGATGAAAGCAAAGAAATGACCCAAGCATGGACCGATTTTATTAATGCCGAATACGCTAAGGCAAATATCCAAATTGCAAGTATCATTCAGTAATCGATAATTCATATAGCGTTGCATCTTTCAGGCCCGCCTTCGAGCGGGCCTTTTTAATTCCGGACAAAATTTCAAGAAAAATAATCTTAAAAATATCTGAAAATCCCTTTAAATTAATTCTGAATTGCATATAATACATTTCGGAGAATAAATCTTGGGGAAGATTATTCTCTTTTTGATGAATTAATGCAGTTTAAACGCAGCAATGGATAACAGAGGGGGAGTTTTCCTTGAGGCGTGCTTTGTTCTGCCATAATTCAGCATGTCTATTTCTGGGCGATAACTTTCTTTCCAGTGAAAATTCAGTTAAGGCCTCTTTTATCCGCCTCGTATTAACCGGCGATAGTAAAGGAGGTTATATTGAACAGATGTAAGTTCTGGAAGTTCAGCGCGGTCAGCCTTGTTTTTACCATCGCGTTGACAGTTAGTTTGCTAGGGCCACTAAGTGCTTTAGCGAGCGAAGCCGGAACACCTGTGTTCACGGTAACAGAACAATCTCAAAGTAAAACAAAAGATTCACAGACTTCCCCAGAACATGAGAATCAAAAGACTCAATCTGAAGAGTCAATAGAATCAAAACTTAAGCCTGATTTAGCGTCAGCTCTTAAAGGAGCTGGTGATAATAAGTTCTTTGATGTTATGGTCATGATGAAAGAGCAAGCCTCTT
Source organism: Coriobacteriia bacterium (assembly GCA_030532415.1). Taxonomy (GTDB): domain Bacteria; phylum Actinomycetota; class Coriobacteriia; order Coriobacteriales; family JAEZZM01; genus JAUNLE01. The sequence goes on from JAUNLE010000004.1 coordinate 39,266, forward strand.
TAGATGAGGCACAAGAACGTGCAGGCGAGATTAGATCTGGCGGTTCGAGTGCGGTTAAGACCCGCATTTCGGTCGTAGAAGCCTTACAGGAAACAGCAAAGACAACACAAGAACCTATCATTGCGTATCTTGAGGAAGAAAAAGCTGCCGGTAAGGTAAAAGAATGGGAGAGTTTCTTTATTGTTAACTCCCTTCATATCAATGCAACAGCCGAAGTTATCAAAACCTTAGCTGCAGACCCAGCTATCGAATTTATTGATATCAATCAAACCATTAAGCGAGAAGAGCCAGTGGAAACTGAGCCTGATGATAAGGGCTCGAAAGGCGGCTTTTCACTCTTTAACTTTTTAGCTCCAAGAAGTGAAATTGAATGGAATATTTCTCGCGTAAATGCTCCTCAAACTTGGAATGACCTTAATGTTACGGGTCAAGGAGTGGTTGTTGGTATTTTAGATTCAGGTGTCGATTTTAATCATCCAGCCTTGCGCAATAAATTTAGAGGCTATGACCCTGCAACAAACACCTATAGCTATGAGGGCAACTATTTTGATGCAGTTGATGGAAATGATGCACCCGATGAGTCTACGAACATGACCCACGGTTCACACTGTGCGGGATTAATTTTAGGCTCTGAAGGTTCTGGTCCTGATGCAACGAACGTTATTGGTGTTGCCCCTGATGCAAAGTTCATTAATGCGCGCGTGTTTAACAACCAAGGCTCTACTACTAATGACATCATCATAAAAGCTGCCCAATGGTTTTTAGCTCCGGGTGGAGATCCTACTAAGGCTCCAAGCATTATTAATAATTCTTGGGGAAGTGTGTCGAGTACCGATATTTGGTTCGAGAAGTATTCAACAGCATGGCGCGAAGCAGGTATTCTTCCAGTATTTGCAGCAGGAAATATGATGCCTGGTGAACCAAAGCCTGGTCCAGGTTCTATTATCATTCCTGGTGCTTACCAGAGCACCTTTACGGTTGGCGCGCTTGATAAAAACAATGCACTTGCATATTTTTCGAAGCGCGGGCCTTCTTCTTTAGACAAGAATGGCTTTAAGCCTGAAATTTCTGCTCCAGGCGTTCGCGTACGCTCAACTATTAAAAATGGCTATCTCTACATGAGTGGAACCTCGATGGCAACGCCTCATGTTACGGGTGTTGCTGCACTTGTTAAGTCTGCAAATCCTAGCCTAAGTCCTGATGATATCGAACGATATCTTGAACAATCAGCTCATGGTCTTACCGATGCAGTGTATCCAACAAGCCCTAACCACGGCTATGGTTATGGTTTGGTTGATGCCTATAATGCGGTAAAACTTGCTAAAGGTTTAAAGATGGCAACTATAAGCGGTGTAGTGACTTCTTCTGGCTCACCTATCGATGCGCAGATTACCGTAAACAACATTGATGCAAGCTATACCACTAACGCAGAGGGTAACTATAGCTTCTCACTTGCTGAAGGAAGCTATGATATTACGTTTAGTGCTTATGGTTACGAGAGCAAAATAGAGCATGTTGAAGTAAACGATGGTAAAGCAATTGATTTACCTGTTGATCTGATAAAACTTGGTACTTCTACGCTGAGCGGAACTATTACTGGAGAAGGGGCTGAAGCACTCGATGGTGCTTGGGTTTCCTTGTTGGGAGCACAATCAAGCGAGCCTGTTCAAGTGGGTAGTAATGGTGTGTACACCTTCAACAAGCTACCTTATGGCACCTATACCCTGCGTGTATTTAAGCATGGCTATCAAACTGCTGAAAAAGAGCTTGTTGTAGATGAGGCAGAAGAGACCTTTGATGTAAGCCTTACGCCTGCTCAAGCATCTGATGAAGTGGACCAAAGCTATGACTTTGGTGAAGGAAACAGCAAGCTAGATCACAACTTTATTGTTGGTCTTGGTTCTTTTAACGGAGGAGCCGTTTTATTCATCCCTCAAAAAGAGGGCGGCATTATAAAGACGGTCGATGCTGTCTTTACTGATGACTCCAACTTACGAGCAAGAAAAGCTACCTTATCTGTGGCTAAGCTTGATAATCGTGGAAGAATGGTTTACCTTTTAGAGCCTCGCGTGGTAGATATCAAGCCTGGTAAAAATACCTTTGATCTTGAAAAATATCAACTTCAGGCTGATAAACCATACTATGCTATCTTCACGGTAGCTGGCAGCGGTGAAGACGCCTTTGCTATTTCAGCCGATGCTAAAGGTGATTCCGATTTCTCATACTATTTCGCCGACGGTAATCTTTTCCCTGTGGGAATAGATTTTCCTTATGGTGCCTTGATGATTCATTCGACAGTCATCTATCCAAAAGATGCGAATGAAATTGAATATAACGTGGACAAAGCTATCTTGGATCCAATTTATCCAGCTGCTAAGCGCATTAGCGGTAAGGCAAAGCCACAACAAAAAGTGCAGGTAATGGTAGGCGGAAAGAAGTTTAACGTCCAAGCTAATTCCGATGGCGTATTTACGGTGCTTACCTTCGATACGCTCTTAAAACCAGGCGATGTCGTTAAAGCTTATGGTCGAGACCAAAATGGAGTGCTTTCTGAGGCGGATGAAGGAATTATTCTTACCAATAATTCAGACTTACAGCTGAATTTAACGTCTGCTCAAAGACTGGTAGATCAAGGTCAAGGAACTATTAGCCAAGAGCAAATCGATATGCTCACGGGCATTATAGAGGCGGCTGGAAGCTTACAAGATGATATTGAGGCTTATGAAAAAGCAGGTGAAATAAGCTCTGAGGAAATTGTTGCTTGGCAAGCAAAGCTTGATAAGATGACGGCTGACTTACGTGAAGCTATATTCTCGATTTCACCACAGAAAAAAGTGCTTGCAGAGGCAATTGAGGAAGCTCAAGCCTTATGGGATTCAATTCCAGTAAGTAAAGACGGTGCGGATATTTCAACTAAAAAAGTATGGGTAAGCGAGCTTGACCAGTACACATTCCATAATGTCATTCTTAAAGCCCGCTCCATTTATGACAAAATTGAAGCAACAGACCAAGAAATTGAAGGCATTCTTGAGAAATTAAGAACCGCTAAAGAGACCTTTGAGTCTCAGCAAAAACCTGGTACACGAGCCTACAAACAAATTGACTCGAGCATTGCCAATGGTGTGTATATTGGCGAGGCCAAATCTCCAGGTAGACTTAACAACACCAAAATTGAAGTAGTAATTTTTGATGGAAAAATTACTAAGGTCACGATTGTTGAGTGGAACGAGGCAATCCAAGTAGAAGATTACCTGGTCAATGACGGATTTCTTAAAGACATCGTTAACGAAAACTCCCTTGATGTTGACAAGCTCAAGAATTTCGAAAAAGAGTGCGAAGTCGTCTTAAAGGCAATCGAAAATGCCCTGGAATCAGATCCTATTAAACCTAATCCTGGTGAGGAGCCTGGAGAGGGAACGG
>JAUNLE010000005.1:0-19553 GCA_030532415.1 Coriobacteriia bacterium
GTTAACCTCTTTACCACACTCTGGACAATTAATTGGACCTGAGCTTGGGCCAGCTGGTCTAAAGCACATAAAAATCCCCCTTTTAGCTATTTCACAAACATTCTGTCTAGATGATTATAGTTAGAAGTGAAATTACAAAAATACGTACTTTAGGTTGAAAAAAAGGTTGAGAAGCTTAAACCTCTTTGTAAATTTCTCTAAATTCCAATAAGACACCTTTAACCTTAGCTAAAAATAAAATTTTACCTATATTTAACAGCGACTATCGATAATTATCAAAACACACAAGACGTATTTAATAGATACCATCTAATATAAGATATTAGCTTTTAAAAATCTCTCAAAGGTTTAAATATTTCACAAAGTGTACATATTTTACAGACCTTTTCGATACATCATCTTACGGTTCTCTTACAAATTTCCTCATCGTTTTATGCGAGCGTGGAATTCTCTTTAAGTAGTCTTTACGAAAATAGTAAAAGTGCAGCCTTCTTACCTTTATCTTTCTTTATGCTAAGAAGGTATTAATCGTGTTGAAAAGGTTGCTATGTCTACAAATCATGAACTGAAAGATGCACCTAATCGTGCAAATACTCCAAGCAATATTGTCATCCGCGCCCTTAAGGGAATCTTAATTGGTATAGGAGCTATTCTTCCGGGGCTTTCAGGAGGCGTCCTCTCAGTAATATTTGGTGTATATAAGCCACTTATTAACTTTTTGTCGAATATTAAGAATAATTTTATTGCAAACATCAAGTATTTCTTGCCAATTTTCATCGGCGCACTCTTTGGCGTGCTCCTCTTTTCAATTGCGGTTGAAGCAGCTTTTGGTAAATATGCAGCACAGTTTGTGTGTCTCTTTATTGGTTTTGTTATTGGTACTTTTCCCTCACTTTATAGACAAGCGGGAAAAGAAGGGCGAAAACCATTCGATATAGGCTTACTTGTTATATCTGCTCTTATAATGTTTGCTTTGATGTACTTTGGAAAAGATATGCCAGAAGTTAAGCCAAGTCCGCTCGTTTGGTTCTTATCAGGGGCGCTTGTTTCCTTTGGGGCCTTAGTTCCTGGTATGTCCCCTTCTAATTTTCTTATTTACTTCAATTTATACGATAAGATGGCAGCGGGAATTGCAGGTTTTGATTTTGCAATGCTCATTCCCTTTGTAGCAGGAGGAATTGCCTGCATTTTGCTTTTCTCTAAAATCATCCACTGGCTGTTTGAACGCTATTATGCAAAGATGTTTCACATTATTTTGGGCTTGGTTATTGGATCTACCCTGGCAATTTTTCCAGCAATTATTTTTCCTGCATATACCCCTCAGGGCTTAGATATGGCAGACCTTACTTGGCTACAAGCGCTTATATTTGGCGGCGCAATGCTTATTGCTGGAATCGTGCTCTCCTATCTTTTCAGTTTGTTAGAAGAGCACGTAGACAAGCAAAAAGACTAAATGGTAGATACTAAATTAAGCCTTGGCATTTTGTCTTTCATAGTGCAGTTTTGAGGCATAAACCGTATTGAGCATAAGCTGTGCTCGCGTCATTGGACCAACGCCCCCAGGAACCGGAGTAATAAAGCTTGCTTTGGGCTCAACAGCTGCATAATCAATATCACCCACAAGCTTTCCGGCCTCATCAGTATTCATGCCTACATCAACGACTACAGCGCCTTCTTTCACATCTTCAGCACCGAAGAAATTTGCCTTACCAATTGCAGATATTAAAATATCGGCTTCTTTAGTAAAGGCGCTTACGTTTTTCGTCTTCGAATGACAAACCGTTACGGTTGCATCGGCATTAAGGAGCATGAGAGCAATGGGGCGACCAACAATATTTGATCTTCCGACCACTACCACATGTTTACCGCGAAGATCAATGTCGTATTCTTCAAAAAATCTCATAATTCCTGCCGGTGTGCACGGAGGCATTCCAACGAGATTTCGAGCGAGCAAGCCAACATTGTAGGGATGAAAGGCATCAACATCTTTCGAAGGATCTATGCGCTGCGTTATTTTCTCCTCATCCAAATGTTTTGGTAAGGGCAGCTGAACTAATATGCCATCAATTTCCTCGTCTTCATTTAAGCTATCGATAAGACGGTCTAGTTCTTCCTGGCTTGTTTCTTCCGGTAAACGAATATTTTTGCTCACAATGTTAACTTCTTTTGCATCCTTATGCTTAAAGTTAACGTAAATTTGGGAAGCTGGCTCTTCTCCCACTAATACAACAGCCAGCTGCGTCTCTTTTCCAAGCTCTTTTAAGGCTGCTACCTGTTCTTTTACCTCAGCTTTAACTTTTTTCGCTAAGGCAGATCCATCGAGTTTTGTTGCCATATACATCCCTTTTCTCAGAAATCTGCATTTTGGTTTATGTACTATCATTATCTAACATTGCCCTATAAACTCAATGAATTGCATAAACATTTATAAGTTTTAACGCCATTATTTTGATTTGAAGGTTAGCTATGTCTGAAGATCTACGAAAAGAAGAGTTTATTTATGATGCCCTTCCGCTCATATCATCGCGCTTACAAACCCTGGCAGACAGCCATTGCTACAAACTCTCGTCTAAACAATTTCGCTTGCTCAAGCAAATTAACGAAATAAATTCTCCTCTTTCTTTGCATGAAATAGCACAATGGATGGGCAGTTCTAGGCAAAACATTACAAAGATGCTCAAGAATCTTGAAGCGCTTGGCTATGTTCGCGTTGAGCCTTCTGTTTATGACAAAAGATCTACGAGCGTCACGATTAGCTCTAAAGGCAGGCGCTACTTGAATGCTCAAAAGGAATCTTATGAAGAATTTCTACGGCTGCTTTTTACAGATTTTTCTCAAAGCGAACTCCATACAATTGTGAAGTTTATATCGCAGTTCTCAAATAGAATTGATGAGCTCTTCGAAACAAGTGAAATTGAGCATGAGTAATGGGAATAGCTTAAAGTAAGTTTTTACTTCAAATCCTTAGGAGGATGCCCCATGGCAATCAAGAAATTCAAGAAGTTTTAGACCTAGAAACTGCAAGCGATTTTGAAATAAAGCACTTCCCAACCTTAGAAGCGCTTGGTGATAATAAGTTTAAAGTAACGGTTGGCAAGGATATTACTCATCCACAAACTGAAGAGCATCTTATCGACGAAATTAACCTGTTTGTAAACGGCAGACTTGCTGCTGAGAAAAAGCTTGAACCTGGGCAAGAGCAGGTAGCAGAATTTGAAGTTCAAGTTTTAGCTGGCGACCAATTATATGCTCTAGCTGACTGCAACCTTCATGGTGTGTTCAAATCACACGTACTTAAGGCCTAAGCTGTAGCTAAAACTTACGTAATAACATGTATCAAACCGCTTCCTTTTTTATGAGGAGGCGGTTTTTTGATGGGCAGAAAGAAGCCTTTAAGATTCTATCTGTGGGCTTAAACCAAACTCAAAACCATACTCTTTGGCCACTGCCCTACCCTGAGCTTCACGCAACTGCGCTAACTTTGGATCTTGTGCTTGCAAAATATTCGAGAGTCTAAACAGGATAAACGATATATAAATCGCTACCTCTTCATTTATCTGGGATAGTTTTACAATAGTCAAAAAAGATTCGGGCGAAAGCGCAAGGAGTGTTTGAGAAGACATATCTAGTGCATGAGCAAGCGTATCTTCTAAGGTGTCTTGGGCATACTCGAACTTTTGTAGTTTTTCTTTTTCTATCGAAGTTTCGATTGCAAGATTAAACTGCTCAATCATCCGCAATAAATAATCTTGTTTAAGCACGGCAGACTCCTTAAGCTTGCGAAGGAAGCGGTAGGCCCAAATGTTCAAAGGCTCGAGGGCTTGCTTGGCGTCCTTTAGGCGTACGTAATATTAAACCTTGTTGTAATAGAAACGGCTCGTAAACATCTTCTAAAGTAGAAGGATCCTCACCAACGGAAGACGCAAGGGTATGCAAACCGACGGGCTTTCCGTAAAAGGTTTCGGCAAGGGTTTGTAGGATTTTTACATCCATCCAGTCAAGACCCAGTGCATCAACTTCAAAAAATGATAAGGCTTGAGCTGCAAGATTTTCGTCAATCATCTTTGCTTCATGCACCTGAGCATAGTCTCTAACTCGTTTGAGCAGTCGATTGGATAAACGTGGCGTTCCGCGGGAGCGTCGAGCAATCTCATGAGCTCCTTCCTCGTCAATTTCTACATGCAAGATATGGGCAGAACGCTTAACAATATCCGACAATTCATCTGCAGTGTAATAGTCGAGTCTAAAAGAAATTCCAAAACGGTCACGCAAAGGTCCAGTTAGAAGACCTGTTCTCGTAGTAGCACCTACCAGGGTGAATCGTGGGATATCTAGTCGAATTGATCGAGCTGCGGGACCTTTGCCAATTATAATATCTAAAAAGAAATCCTCCATTGCAGGATATAATATTTCTTCTATTTGACGGTTTAGACGATGTATTTCATCAATAAACAAAACATCGCCTTCATCAAGATTAGTTAAAATTGCTGCTAAATCGCCCGTTCGCTCAATTGCTGGACCTGAAGTTGTCTTCATGTTAACACCAAGCTCATGAGCTATAACTGAAGCAAGGGTAGTTTTGCCAAGCCCTGGAGGGCCGCTTAACAGTACGTGATCTAAAGACTCACTGCGATTCGTTGCTGCACTAATTAAGACTTTAAGATTAGACTTTACGCGCTCTTGCCCTAAGTATTCTTGTAAGCTTTGAGGGCGAAGGGTATGTTCTAAACCTAAATCGTCTTCCGTCAAAGTTTGAGCAGTCAGTCTATTGTTTTGTGGCAAGTCCTCCCACAAATCTTGTGTGCTGTCGGCTTCCCAAATACTCATTAACTACATACTCCCCAATCGCTTAAGCGCGTAAGTAATTGCAGCTTCTAAACTGGCGTCATCTGGCAAACCCTTCAGCGCCAAGATAGCCTCTTCTTCAGTAAAGCCCATGGATAAGAGGGCGTCTTTACCCTCGTCGAAGGCAGAACTTGTATCTTGAGCGAAAACTTCATGTTCTCCCGCGACACTCTCTAAATTACTAAAGCTTGGGTCTTTATCAAAGACGCTTTTGAGCTCAAGTATAATTCTTGAAGCAGTTTTAGGCCCAACACCTGGAACTTTAGACATTCGTTTGCCATCTTCAGCACGAACAATTTGAACAAGCTCTACAGGCTTATAGGTAGACAAAATCGAAAGTGCCACCTTCGGGCCAATACCGTTGATTGCTATAAGTTTTTCAAATACTGCGCGTTCCTCTTTGCTTATAAAACCATAAAGGAGCTGAGCGTCCTCCCGTATTTGCATGTAGGTATAGAGCATGATTTCCTGACCGAGCTCACCTAGCAAGGCTGCAGTATTTTGAGTAATACCAAGCCCGTAACCTATTCCTGCGACCTCTATAACACACGAGCTCATGTCACGCTCGATCAAGGTGCCTCTTACAGATTTAATCATAAACTCATCCTCTTAGCTGAATCTTAAGAGATTTGTAATCGCGCTCTATTTGATGGTAGCGACTGAGATGTGCATGCGTTATTGCTGCAGCAAGGGCATCTGCACAGTGATCAGGTTGTGGAATGTGGTCAAGCTTCAAAAGAGACTGAACCATAAATTGAACCTGCTGTTTTTCAGCACGCCCATGACCTGCTACCGCTTGTTTTATCTGCAGCGGCGTGTACTCTCCTGTTTTTAGACCACAGCCCGCTGTTGCAACCAAAGCCGCTCCGCGAGCTTGACCAGTCGCCATAGCAGATTTTGCATTTTCTCCAAAGAATATTTTCTCAATGGCAACTTCTTGTGGCTGATATTTCTCAATGATTTGATTAATATCGTCATAAATTTGCTTAAGGCGCCAAGCTAGATCCGTATCTTTTGACGTTTGGATACACCCATATGCATGCGCGCGATATTGGCCTTTGCGAGTTTCTATAATTCCCCAGCCGGTGTTTGCAAGGCCAGGATCGATACCTAAGATAATCACTGCGCTTCCCTGAAAACTTGTACTTCACGTATGAAATAATTAGAACATGTGTTCTTAGTAGTTTAACCTATTAAGGCTTTAATTCCTATTCCAATTAGAATAAGACCGCCAAAGATTTTTGCGTAAATACCAAATTTGTCAGAAAGTTTAAAGCCCAAAAAGGAAGCAAGATAGCAAATAAGGGCAGTTACCACCGCAATCATAAGTGCTGGAAAAAGGATAGGACTATCAAGTGCAGCAAAGGATATACCTACAGCTAAAGCATCGATAGAAGTCGCGATTGAAAGCATCATAATGCGTTTAAAACCCACGGGTTCATCTGAATAATTACACGCGCCTGGGTCCCTTATTTCATTGATGGATTCTCGAATCATGCGAAAGCCCAAAAAGGCAAGCAAGAAAAAGACGATTGGTCCTGAATATTGGAGTAAAAATTTAGTGAAGACAGAACCAGCAAGATACCCGACTATAGGCATAGCGCCTTGAAAAATTCCAAAGCTCAGCGGCATAAGCGCTTTTTCACTTCGCGTCATATTTGGATAGCACATCGTATAAGAAAGGGTGACTACCATGGCATCCATAGCTAGGCCAATACTTAACAAGAGAAGGGTTATGAGATCCATATAAATCCTTTATACAAATAATTACAGCAAGGGCGCAAAAGCCGAGAGCACCGCGCGAGCAATACGAACAGGCATTGAAACCTGCTCTTGCTCCTCTAAACTTACTTCCCGAGAAACTTCGCAGGTATCTAATATATCCTGATGGCATTGGTGAACTGCTTTGGATTTATACATCCAAACGCCATTCTCAAAATGTAGATAAAAACTGCGATAATCGAAATTCACGGTAGAGACAATTGCAATCTTATCATCTGCGACAAGTGATTTTGCATGAATAAATCCTGCACTAAATTCATAAATCTTAACGCCAGCACGGAGAAGCTCTGTATAGTTGGCGCGCGTCACCTCATACACGAAGCGCTTATCAGGAATACCTGGCGTAATAATGCGAACATCAAGCCCCATTTGAGCAGCAATTCTTAGGGTAGAAAGGGTCTCTTGATCCATAATCAAATACGGAGTTGTTATATAAATACTTGAGCGCGCATCCTGTATGGCATTTAAATACACGTCTTTACCAGTTTGCAGACGATTCAAAGGAGAGGCATCGCCGAAAGGCTGAACAAAGCCATCGTTTTCACAATCCTCATAATAAGAGCTATCTGGGGTCAGTCTTTCAATATTTGGCTCGATTTCACCCCGTGCAAAAGACCACATTTCTAAAAACAGTATCGAAAAAGACTTGCTTGCTTCTCCATCAAGTCGCACCATGGTATCTTTCCACACACCAAAGCGTTGCTTTGCGTTGATGTATTCATCAGCAATATTACAGCCACCTGTATACGATATTTTTGAATCAATCACTACAATTTTTCGATGGTCTCGGTTATTTAATACGAATGAAAGCTTGAGTCCTCGTGCGTTAAAGGGGGAACACTTAATACCACGTGCCTCCATTTGCGCCGGAAAGTTTCTTGCTACTCTAAATGCCGAACCTAGGTCATCGTATAAGAGGCGAACGTCAAGCCCTTCTTTTGCTTTAAGCTCAAGTAAATCAAGCAAAGGGTTGAGCATGACACCCTCTTCAATGATGAAAAATTCAATAAAAATTGAGTGTTTTGCCTGTTTTATATCTTCCATGAAGCTTGCATACCAAGCCTCGCCTGTCGGAAAATATTGTGTTTGGGTTTTATGGTATAAGGAATCTTTTACCGTATTGGAAATAAAAAATGACTGTAAGGCAGCATCGCCATCAAGAGCTCTAAGTTCTTGGAGCGCCTCATCATCACAGACCTCTTTCGCTTTTATTTCTTCATAGGGTTTAAAGCGCTTGATTAAACGCCTTCTTCTAAAACCATGCATTCCAAACAAGAAATAAAAAAGGCCACCAAAAATTGGCATGAGTAAAATCGGAACAATCCAAGCGAGCTTATAGGCTGAATGCATATCACGAGACAGGATGTACAAGACCATCAGAAATGAAAAAATATAGGATGCAGGTATTAAAAAGGGCATGAACTCGCTTGCTCTTAGCAGTGCAAGCACGATAATGAAAAGCTGCAAAAGCAAAAGCAACATAATAATAAATATGCGACTTTGAAAAAATCTTCCGAGAATTTTCAACATTACTTTGCCTTATGTTAGAAGCTCTTCAAATGCATCGACTAGATCGTTAATCCACTCAATACCAACTATCACCACAAAATGAGAATCCCAAGATGAAGTCGGGGTATTGATAGCGTAAATCACCGTCTTCAGCTCATAGGACTGTCTTTGTATGCAAGCCAAAAGATTACTACTATCTATGCGTTTTGTTGTTAAAAATCTGTGAGAAAAGTTTCTGTTTAAAGGATTTTTAAGACTAAAACTAAAGAAATTCGGTATATTGCGAGGAAAATACTTACTATTTCGCTTGAACATGAGCTCATCTTGATACAAAGAGTTATGAAGCACCTGCTCAACTTTTGGGTGTGCACTTAGATAGGCTAGTAAAATTTTGGTCGTATCACTTTGCCTTTCGCGCTGTAAGTGATGCATCGCCAGTTTGTATAAATCTTGCTCTTTGCGTGTATCATTAGCATCCTCGAGAAGAGGTCCAATTAAAAAATGGGATCCATCAAAGTAATCAAGAACTAAATCGCTACCCCATTGAAAAGGATTGATGAGCGCAGGCCCAAGTCCTCGTGCGTCCACTACAAAAAGCTCGCCATGTTCGTGGGCATCTTCGGCTAGATTTCCTATATCAAACGGAATGAATTTCTCATCTAAAGCAACAGATAGACGAAACTTTTTATTTATCGAAGAGCTAAGTTTTTCAAGGAAGTTGAACAGTTCTTCTTCCGATGAAAAACTTTGATACCCACTTTGACCATACAGTTGTGGATAAGCTCGCGGCTCATGAGAAATGGGCTTACCAAGATACTTGGCAAGCCCATACATTCCAATAGCAGGAGCGCTTTGATATAAATCTATGTGTTTCAATTTAAATCTGGGCGTCAGCTAAAATCTTTACGAGTTCTGAAACTGGTTTAGCACCCAAATCTCCCTCGTGGCGTTCACGAACCGAAACGGTTTTGTTTTCGACTTCACTATCACCAATGATGAGCATGTACGGAATTTTTTGCTCTTGTGCTTTAGCAATCTTAACTCTCATTGGCTCGTTCTGAGACGCTACGTGCACTCTTGCTCCTACCGCTTTAAGCTCTCGAGCAATTTCGTAAGCATACTCATGGTGTCTGTCGGCAATTGGAATAATCTCGGCTTGGATTGCTGACAACCATAAAGGCAAAGCACCTGCATAGTGTTCAATCAAAATACCTAAGAAACGCTCAATCGAGCCGAAAATCGCACGGTGAAGCATATAAGGGCGAGCCTGCCCGTTGTCTGCTGTACGATAACTTACGTCGAAACGTTCAGGTAGGTTGAAATCAACTTGGATAGTCGAGCACTGCCAGGTTCTGCCTAATGAATCCTTTACCTTAATATCAATCTTAGGACCATAAAATGCCCCGTCACCCTCATTTATCTCATAGGCTAAATTACGGCGCTTCAAGGCTTCCTTAAGCGAGTCGGTTGCATGATTCCACATCTCATCAGATCCAATGGATTCTTCTGGTCTTGTAGAAATTTCTGCCGTATATTCAAGATCAAAGGTTCCCATGATGTAGTCAACCAGATCGATAATTGCGACAAGCTCGTCAACTAACTGGTCTTCTCTACAAAATACATGTGCATCATCTTGGGTAAATCCACGTGCTCTAAACAAGCCGTGTACTGCACCTGAAAGTTCGTGACGATACACCGTACCAAACTCGAAATATCTGATAGGCAGCTCGCGATACGAGTGAATATCGTTCTTATACAACATCACGTGACCAGGGCAATTCATTGGCTTTACGCCAAATTCGCTGATACGACCTTCACCTTCATCCACATTGAAGAAGTACATGTTGTCGTGATAGTAGTCGTAGTGGCCCGAGGTCTTCCAAACTTCCGCCTTATAAATATGGGGAGTGATAACCTCTTCGTATTCGCGCTCGTACAAACCTTTGCGCAGCCATTCTTGAAGTACGCGAATTACGCGCGCACCATTTGGCAAATACAAAGGTAAGCCTGGTCCCGCCTCTTCAAACATGGTATAAATACCAAGCTCGCGACCAAGTTTTCTGTGATCTCGTTTTTCTGCCTCTTCAATAGCCTCTAAATGAGCATCAAGTTCAGATTGCTTAAAGAAAGCCGTACCGTAGATACGTTGGAGCATCTCGCGCTGATTATCTCCACGCCAATAAGCACCAGCAATTCTCCTTAGTTTATATGCACCAACAAAAGAGGTATTTGGAAGATGAGGGCCAGAGCATAGGTCTACAAAGTCTCCTACCTTATAGATTGAAATAACCTCGTCGTCACTTAAACCTTCTAAAATCTCCAGTTTATATTTTTGGTCTTTGAAAATTTCTTGGGCTTCTTGACGACTGACTTCTTTTCTTTCAAAAGGAAGTTTTGCAGCAATAAGCTCATCCATTTTTTTACTAATAAGTTCTAGATCATCGGGGTTAAAGCTACGTCCTATTTCAAAGTCATAATAAAAACCATCTTCAATTGCAGGACCAATGGCAACTTGTGCGCCTTCGAACAAGGAAACAACTGCGCTTGCCATGACATGGGCAGTTGAGTGACGTAAGATATCGTATGCCTCTGGTGATTTATCGGTGATGATTTCTACTGTTTGTCCATCTGTTAAGGTAGTTGTCAGATCTACGAGTGTTCCATCAATTTTTCCCGCAAGCGCTGCTTTCGCAAGTCCCGAGCCAATAGCTTGTGCTAAATCGGCAATATTTGCATCTTTGGGAAGTTCTTTTTGAGAACCGTCTGGGAGGACTACCTTAATTTCTTCCATGACAAAACCTTTCCTTCTATAAATCAAAGAGGGCCTTATGGCCCTCTTTATTATCTACCATTTACGCGAGTTCTGCAGTACGGACAGACATTCCAGTCCGGTTCGAGGGGTCGGTGGCAGTTCGTGCAAACATTTCGCACCTGTGTATTACAGTTTGGACATACAATAAAGTCCTTTTGTATAGGAGTTCCACAATTCGGACAGTTACCAAATTGCTCAAGTTCTCGCTCCCTTAAGGCTATTACAAGCTCTTGTTCTTGCTTGTCAACTGAATACATACTTGGTCTTAAGATTAAATAAGCAATTAAACCTAGAATTGGAACAATTGCTACAATTCCCCATAACCACGGAAAAGTTCCTCGCAAATACGCGTCTTTAATAACCCACACAATTGAAAGAATGTATAAGATAACAATAAAAACTAAAAGAATTTTTCCAACCATCTGCACCTGTGGGGTGATGAGTTGAGACATAATTTCTTGTAATTGTTCCATTAATAAGGCTCCTCAAGAAGACGTTTGAACCCTAGGAGGGTCCTCCGTTTTGCTTTTTTAAAAAGATAAAACTATGCTTGCGATTGTACCAAACTCTCATGGTATAGACGGGCAACATCACCACTCAACGTAATAGAACCACAGGCAATAAACGGTTTATCCTTTAAGCCTACAAGAGCTTCTGCTACATCTTTATAAATCGTTGGCGTAAGGTTACATTCATCTTCTACTTGTTTGGCTATCTCCTCATAGCTCAAGGAACGATACGAGCTGGTTTGGGTGACTGAAACCTGAGGGAATTCTGCGCACAGCTGGCGAATGATTCCGCGCGAATCTTTATCGGCTAAAATTCCCAATAAAAGTTCAGGACGACTTTGTTTATCTGGGAAAAGTTCTTCGAGGGACTGCAAGAAGTTATGTACCGATTGCGGGTTATGGCACGCGTCGATCATCTGAAATGGAGATTTTTGCAAAACTTGAAAACGACCTGGAGTAGGAGCATTTTCAAGCGCCTCTTGAAGCTTTGCTTGATCAAGTGCTGAAGCTAGATAGACCTCACAAATCGCAATGGCACAAGCAAGATTTTGAGCTTGGTAACGAGGAGCAATTTTTCTTACGGTATACGAAGCAAAAAGACCATCTACTTCAAGGTGCAATTCCTGTGAAACACCATCAGCTTTTTTTACAATTTCAAAGCTCACGGTATTATCTTTGCGAATATCATCGCCGTATACAAAACTACCTTTTTCTCTAACAAAGTAAAAGGGAACCTTTTCTGCCTTCGCCTTATCTATCAGCAGGTTTTGGACTGAAGGAGAGACAGCCGTTCCCGTACCGAAGACAACACCCTTCTCGCCTGCCTTAATAATGGCGGCTTTCTCCTGTGCAATTTCCTCTAAGGTGTCGCCTAATATGCCTGTATGGTCTAAACCGATACCCGATATACAAGCTACCTCGGGTTTTTTAATGCTTGTCGCATCCCATCGGCCGCCAAGACCTACTTCTAATACTGAAACGTCGAGCTTTTTCTCTTTGAAAAGTTCAAATACAGCAGCAGTTATCAGTTCAAACATTGAAGACCAACGCTCTGGATACTGCTCTCTTACTGACAAGTCCGCCTGATAAGCTTTTTTAATGGCATTCCCAAAGTCTTCATAAGAAGATACCTTAGTTTCTACCTCGGCCCGCTCGCGCATTTCAACAAGCTCAGGCGAGGTATACAAACCAGTTTTTTTACCTAAGCCTTGCAAAATTGCAGCACAAAAACGCGAGGTAGAGCTTTTACCATTCGTACCTGCAATCTGGATACCCTCAAAGGCATCTTGAGGATTTCCCATCACTTCAGTGAGGGACTGAATGTTTTCAAGACCTATATGCATGCCAGGCTTTACATAGCTATGCATGATTTCAAGCGCTTCAATATAGTCTTGCGAAAGCCCGTGGGCTTTCGCATAGAAAAGTTCATGTTCCATGTGCTTAATTGAGTCCTTCTAATTGTGCTTCACTTGAAGCAAGCGATGCTCTTAACTCTTCAGCATGGGCTTGGTCTTTTGCAATAATCTCGGGTTTAGCCTTATTCATAAAGTTAGGGTTTGCAAAACGTTTTTCAATCTTTGCAAGTTCTGCCTTATCTTCATCGATTTGTTTTTGAAGACGCTTTTTCTCAGCTTCAAAATCGACAAGGCCTTCAAGTTTGACAAAAATCTCGAGACCCCTGCTAAAGGTCATCGCAGATTTACCAGGACGCTCACCTTCACTTGCAACCTCAAGGTGAGCAATATTTACTAAATTCTTAACCTCGTCAGCCTGAGCGCTTATCTTTTCTGCATCATCTTTATTGGCGAAAACCAAAACATCAAGTGCTTGTTTGTTAAGAATGTTGTAACGAGCACGGGTTGCTCGAACCGCAGAAGCAATAGCCGTTACAAGCTCGATGCTATGGCGTGCATCCTCACTGGTAAGACCTTCATAAAGCTCTTGTGTTGGCCATTTTGCAAGCATAAGCACAGCAGCTTCATCATTAAGTGGAAGATGCTGCCAAATTTCTTCGGTAACAAATGGCATTGCAGGGTGAAGCAGACGAAGCGCCTTGTCTAAAACAAAGACTAGATTACGCTGAATTTGCAGGCGATCTTCTCCCTGAAGACGCGGTTTTGCAAATTCTATATACCAGTCACAGAATTCATTCCAAAAGAAGTAATATATGTCCTTACTTACATCGCTAAAGCGATATTCGTCAAGTCCCAGGTCAACTTTTTTATTAAGTTCGGCAAGTTCGGTGAAAATCCACTGGTCTACAGCGTTTTCAGCAAGCGGTTTTCCTGGAGTATAGCCATCCATATTCATCAAAACAAAACGAGCGGCATTCCAAATTTTATTTGCAAAGTTCTTTGCAGGGGCAACGATAGCCTCGGTGTTGAACTTGATAGACTGAGAACCTGTTACCTGACTTAACAGACCAAAACGCATCGCATCGGCGCCGTAGGTATTAATTAAATCAATAGGATCAATGCCGTTTCCCTTAGATTTCGACATACGCGATCCATCAGCAGCCAAGACTACCGGGTGAATTACCACGTCGTGAAAAGGTATTTCGTCTAAGAAATATTCAGATGCCATAATCATACGCGCAACCCACAGTGCAATAATATCGGGAGCGGTAGAAAGAAAGGCGGTTGGATGATGATCTTTCAGTTCCTCATCAGTTTGTGGCCAGCCTTGCGTTGCAAAGGTGAAGAGCTGTGAAGAAAACCAGGTATCTAAAACATCTGGATCTTGTTCAAGCTTGTGGCCGCAGGTAGGACACTGCTCTAAATCCTCCATACTTGCGTCAACAAAACCGCAGTTGTCGCAATAAAAAACAGGAATTCTATGTCCCCACCACAGCTGACGTGAAATTGCCCAATCCTTCAGGTTATCCATCCAAGCGTTGTAGGTATTCACCCATCGCTCAGGATAAAAGGTAATTTCACCGCTATCTACCGGTTTTCTTGCCGGACCCTTCAGAGGCTCAACATTAACGAACCATTGAAGTGATTCCCAAGGCTCAAGAGCGGTATGGCAGCGATAGCAATGTCCAACCGAATGTGTCAAATCCTCGGTTTTCTCCAAAAGACCAAGCTCTTCAAATTCAGCTAGAACAGCTTCGCGAGCCTCTTCGCGTGACATACCAATAAATCTCTCGGGAGCTGGATGAATAACATGAGCCGTTTCATCAAAGATATTGTAGTGGGCAAGATTGTGGGCCTCACCCATAGCAAAGTCATTAGGGTCATGTGAAGGAGTTACCTTAACATAACCTGTACCGAATTCAGGATCGACATGCCAGTCGGTGAAAATTGGGATTTCACGATCAACAAGTGGCAAGACTACCATTTTGCCTTCAAGTTCTTGAGCAAGCTCGTGCTTTGGATTGATAGCGATACCAGCATCTCCAAGCATGGTTTCTGGTCGTGTTGTTGCAATCGTAATATGATCAAGACCAGCTACCGGCTCTTTTAAAGGATACTGCAAATACCATAAGTGACTTTGTTTTTCTTCATATTCAACTTCATCATCAGCAATTGCAGTCACACAATGAGGACACCAGTTTACAATGCGCTCGCCTTGATAAATAAGTCCGTCATGATACCAGTCAACAAAGACACGACGCACAGCCTCGGCATATTCATCGGACATGGTGAATTTTTCGTCACTAAAATCAACGGACGAGCCCATGCGCTTTATTTGGCTAATAATGGTTGAGCCATATTTCTCATACCATTTCATGCAGTATTCGATGAAGGCTTCTCGACCAATTTCTTGTCTATTGATGCCTTGTTTTTGTAATGCTTGGTCTACCTTGGTTTGAGTAGCAATACCGGCGTGATCGGTTCCTACAATCCATCGGGTTGAATATCCCTGCATACGGTGTTTTCTAACCAGCGTATCTTGAATCGTATTGTTAAGCGCATGCCCCATATGCAAGACGCCGGTTACGTTTGGAGGAGGAATGACCACGGTATAGTCAACATTTCCCTTGCTACGACGATAGTATGAACCCTCTATCCATTGCTCTAGGACTTTTGGCTCGAGTGTATTAGGATCATAACTTTTGGCCATTTCTTCCATTAAGTTCCTCCTCGAATATGCTTTGTGCAAAAGTGAAGTCTTATTAGTATACACACAAAAACATGTAATTCATGACTTTATGACGCTTATATAACACATAGATTTACCTGAATTATAATTGTGTTACAGTCGAGCTAATCAATAATAGTCTTCGTGAATGGATGCATTATAGCTTATGCAAGGTAAAGGTTTTTTTGACTCTGCTCGCGTGGCTTGGGCAAACTTTAGAAATAAATCAAAAAAGTTTTCTCGCTATTCAAGACGCACCTTCAAAAACTATACCAAGCACCCATTAAACCGAAGGCAAATTCGAAATCTCATTCTTTTCATACTTATTGTTATTGCGGTTACCCTTGTCGCCTACTATGCCTTTCAACCGATTTTACAGTTTATGAAAGACCCATCGTCGGTCAAAGCCTGGGTGGACGAAAATCCAACAACTGCGGTACCAGCTTTTATCGGCTTGATGATGGTGCAAATTATCATCGCTATTTTACCGGGTGAACCAATTCAACTTGCAATGGGTTATGCCTTTGGCTGGTTTTGGGGCAGCATTTACACCTTACTTGCAACAATTATCTCCGCCGCCCTTATATTTACCTTGGTCCGTAAGTTCGGCCGACCAATCGTGAATATGTTTTTCTCAGAAGAAAAGCTTGAGGAAATATCTTGGCTTCATGAATCCAAGCAAATCAATACCCTGATGTTTATTTTGATGTTAATTCCTGGTACTCCAAAGGACTTGTTTACCTACATTGCAGGTCTAACCAAAATGAAACTGCATCAGTGGCTTTTGATTACACTTGTTGCAAGAATCCCAGGAGTGATCGCTCAAAGTATTGCGGGAGCTAATTTAGGAACCGATACTTGGCACATCTCGCTCATAGCCTTTGGTGTGACTGGGCTTTTCGCCCTCCTTGGTATTGCCTATTATGCCTACCTCACCAAACAGGTTCGAAATAAAAAACATATGGATCGTATGCGTATGCACTATCGACAAGTAAGCGCCATGAGAAATGCCCGCGAACAAGCGCAAAAAACGCTTGATGCGGGCAATCAAGAAAACGAAACGAACGACACGCCGTCTTAGGCTTTCGCGCGAACTCCCTGTCCAATAAGATGGGGTTTCTCGTGGGCTAAAACACTGTCGGCAGTCACGATTACTTTCTCAATACCTTGCTTGCTTGGCAGGTCAAACATGGTGTCTTGAAGCGTGCGCTCTAAAATAGCACGCAAACCACGAGCGCCAGTTTTTCTTGTCATCGCAAGCCCTGCAATTTCATGAAGCGCTTCTTCGGTAAATTCAAGCTCTACACCTTCGAGCTCAAACATTCGTTGATATTGTTTGATGAGCGCATTTTTAGGTTCGGTTAAGATGCGGATAAGATCTTTTTCATCAAGGGCCATAACATTCGTGATTACGGGCACGCGACCAACAAATTCTGGAATCATTCCAAAGGTATGAAGATCTTCAGGAAGCGCCTTGCTTAACAGTTCAGATTCATCTTGTGAGTGGTGGTCTGCTAATTCTGAATTAAAGCCAATGCCCTTCTTGCCAATTCTATCGGCAATAATCTTATCAAGACCTACAAAAGCACCGCCTAAGATGAATAAGATGTTGGTTGTGTTAATGTGAATCAGCTCTTGTTGTGGATGCTTTCTACCTCCAGCAGGAGGAACCGCTGCATCTGTTCCTTCTAAAATCTTAAGGAGCGCTTGCTGTACACCTTCACCACTTACATCACGCGTGATTGATAAATTCTCTGCTTTACGTGCAACCTTATCAATTTCATCTATGTAAATAATTCCAAGTTCAGCTTTCGCTACGTCTCCATCGGCTGCAGTTATAAGCTTGAGTAATATGTTTTCAACATCTTCACCAACATAACCCGCTTCGGTCAAAGCGGTAGCATCGGCAATAGCAAAAGGAACATTTAAGAAGCGTGCAAGCGTTTGTGCTAGAAGGGTTTTTCCTGTACCGGTTGGACCTAAAATTAAAATATTAGATTTTGAAAGCTCTACTTCTTCATCATCAGGATCAATGCCTAAGGCAACTCTTCGATAGTGGTTATACACCGCAACCGAAAGCGCGCGTTTTGCATCCTCTTGACCCACAACATATTGAGAAAGCTCATCGAATATCTGATGAGGAGTTGGCAGATCATCTAAATCAAGTTCTGCTAATTCCTCTTCCCTTATATCATCAGCGATAATATCGTAGGCCATCTCTATGCACTCGTCACAGATATAAACATTGTTTGGTCCAGCAACGAGTTTCTTGACTTGATTTTGGGTTTTACCACAAAACGAACAGCGCAGGCGCTGGGGCGGCAAACCTTCTTCGTTTATTTCTCGTCCATCAAATTCTGACATGAGACCTCTTCAGCTATTTAGATTCGGATTGATCTGATCGTGATTCAATAACTGCATCTACCAAACCATAATCAAGGGCTTCTGCAGCACTTAAGAATTTATCGCGCTCGGTATCATCTTGGATAATCTCAAATGGCTTACCGGTGTTTTTGGCCAAAATCTGATTTAAAACTTCACGAATTTTAAGAATCTCGCGAGCAGCAATTTCGATTTCAGTTTGCTGACCTTGAGCACCACCTGATGGTTGGTGAATCATGACGCGTGAATTTGGAAGTGCATAGCGCTTGCCTTTTGCACCATTTGACAGAAGCACTGCTGCCATTGAAGCTGCTTGTCCAAGACAGATTGTCGAGACGTCTGGTTTGATGAAATCCATGGTGTCCAAAATTGCTAAACCAGCAGTAACACTTCCTCCCGGTGAATTAATGTAAAGAGAAATGTCTTTTTCTGAGTCTGCACTTTCTAAATGCAGCAGTTGAGCAACCACTGAATTTGCAACGTTGTCATCAATTGCTTCGCCCAAAAAGATGATTCGATCATTTAAGAGACGAGAATAAATGTCGTAGCTGCGCTCACCGCGTGGTGACTGTTCAATAACATAAGGAATGAGTGCATTTTTTGTTGAATAGTCTTCAAACATGTGAACCCCTTCTAAACTAAACAGGCGACCTGTAAGGCCGCCTGAAAATACCTTTTAATTAAAGAAATGCTTTAAAAGGTACGCTTATTCTTTATCAGAATCTGCTTCCTTTTCAGCTTTTTCTTTCGAAGCCGACTTTTTAGCAGGAGCTTTTTTAGCCGTCTTCTTCTCTTCAGCAGCCTCTTTTTCTTCTACCTTTTCTGCTTCTTTTTTATCCTCAGATTTTGAGCTTGCTGACTTCGTAGCCTTCTTTGCAGAAGTCTTCTTTTTGCCCTTAGCTTCTTCTTGAGCTTGAGCTGCAAAATCTACCTCTGTGGTTTTAGCATTTTCTACTAAAAACTCAATTGCCTTAGAACGACGAATGTAGTCTTTAATTGATGGAATGCGGCCAGTTTCTGAGAACTCCTTATATGCCTCATCAGCGCCTTCAGGATTGCTTGCGGCAAGTTCTCTAAGAATATCTTCCTTACTTACCTCGAACTTCTCATGACGAGCAAGCGCATCGAGTGCTAAAGATTCGCGAGCAACATCGTCTGCTTGTTTGCGAAGATCTTCAACAAACTGCTCGGAAGCAAGGCCTCGTTCGCCAAGATATTGATCAAGAGTTAAGCCTTGTTGTTGAAGTGAAGTGAGGAATTGAGAGCCTAGGTCGTTAAATACGATGTTGGTGTAATTCTCAGGAATATCACCTTCAACACGCTTTCCAAGTGCGTGAATTGCCTTTTGTTCCTTCATCTCACCAAACATTAACGCTTTTTGACCTTCGATTTCTCCCTTGATTGATTCGTGCATTTTTTCAAGAGAGTCAAAACCGAAACGCTCTTTTGCGAATTCATCATTGAGTTCTGGAAGCACTCTATTTTTATGTGAGAGCACCTTCACCTTTACATGGAGGCTTGGAGCATCATCTTCGGTGTCGTCTGACTTAAAGTCGAACTCTTTTTCTTCACCTGGCTTCATGCCGATAAGCTGGCTGTCAAACTCTTTTGGCATTGATCCAGAACCAATT
>JAUNLE010000005.1:19565-41542 GCA_030532415.1 Coriobacteriia bacterium
GAGGTATTGAGAGTTTTCATCACCCGTTAAAGCAAGTTCTAAGAAATCGCCTTTCTTAGCCATGCGCTTTGAGGTGCTGTCTTCGAATTTTGCGTAAAAGCTTAAGAATCGATCCATTTGCTGTTGAATTTCAGCCTCTGATGCCTCAAGTGCAGGCATTTCAATTTCTACAGGATCATAAGAGTTGAGCTCTAATTCAGGCTTTACATTAAAGACAACCTCGTACGTGTATGGCTCGCCAATTTCTACGCCATCATGAATATCGTAAATAGGATCGCCTATAGGAGCGATATCTTCTGCATCTTGAACTTTTGGCTCAAGTACGTTGAGTAAAAGATTGGTAGCATCGCCTAAAATTGCTTCTTTACCAATGTAGGTATCAAGAACCTTGCGGTTAGCCTTACCAGGTCTAAAACCAGGGATACGATACTTTTTAGCTACCTCTTTATAGGTATCGTCGATATACTTTTTTACCTCGTCTTTTTCAACGGTAACGGTGACTTTGACCTGATAATTTTCTAATTGTTCTTGTGAAGTCTTCAAAGTGAATCCAACTTTCTAACATCAAAACTTATGGTGCGGGTGAAAGGAATCGAACCTTCACGAGTTGCCCCACTGGAACCTAAATCCAGCGCGTCTGCCAGTTCCGCCACACCCGCATAACTTGTTTAGTTTAGCAGAGTTACTTCTTTAGATAGAGTAAAAATGCATATATACATTTTTGTAAAAAAAATTTCATAACTCTGGATTCACTGATTACGTATGATAACAGTTTTTTGAAAGCTGCCAATCGAAATTTTTCTATTTTTTTATTACTGAAAGGCGCTCAATTTCTGAAACTAACATACAAAAAGCCCCCTCAATTAAGGAGACTTTTTGTATTTAAACTACTGAAACGAGAAAATGTAGCTATTCCCCTTTGGCTACAATCACTGCAATAACAATAAAAATTGCTAAAATAATAGCTACCAATAAATACATAATTGGTGCTAAAGCGCTTATACTCATAACTCTGCCCTCACTTTTAGCTTAGTTTCAACCATTAGGTATATGTTACAACATCTCTTACATTTAATGAAGAAAATTTGTATCAAAAAATAATTGGGGCTTGCGAAAGTTTTTGCGCCTCGCTATACTTACCCTTGCTCTAAGAACGAAGCTTGATGGCTCACAGTAACTCGGGGTGTAGCGCAGTTTGGTAGCGCAACTGGTTTGGGACCAGTGGGTCGAAGGTTCAAATCCTTTCACCCCGACCATCCATCAATGTGCGGCAGTAGTTCAATTGGTAGAGCCCTAGCCTTCCAAGCTAGTTGTTGCGGGTTCGAGTCCCGTCTGCCGCTCCAGCTACTTAGGAAGCAAACTAGCCATGCGCTCATAGCTCAGCTGGATAGAGCAGAAGCCTTCTAAGCTTAAGGTCGCAGGTTCGAATCCTGCTGGGCGCACCATCAAATCCTCAACCTTACAAAACTCGCTCTAAAAACTCTCAAACAAGAACGCTTTTTTAGCTCTAGTCCTCTTTTTCGACCTCTCCTGCAAAATCTTTAATTCCACCAATTTCATGAATATGGGTATAGCATCTTGCAAGTAAAAACTTTTCGGCTTGCTTCGACCTATTGCCAGATCTGCAGTAGATAAAAATATCCTGATCTGTATTGGGAAGTTCCTTTTGCATACGATCAGCAAGTTCAGGAAGCGGAATATTAATGGCTCCAGGCACATGCCCTTCATTAAATTCTTTGAGGTAACGAACATCAACAAGCAAGGCGTTTGGTGTTTTATGGAATTCTTCTACACCCTCGTTAATATCGTTTTTGCTACTAATAGTAAATAGATCTGCTAAAAATCCCATCGTAATCCTTTACTTAACAATAGTACCGCCGCCTATGCAGTACTCTCCTTGATACATAACAGCAGCCTGCCCTGGTGCAAATCCTCCTTGAGGCTCAACAAAACAGACTTTAAGCAAGCCTGATTCTTCTAAACTTGCCTGCGCTTTTTGTCCGCGCTTTCCATAATGCGTTTTCACTACTACCTCTTGCGTGCCCTTCAGCGTGTCAAAAGGTATAAAATTTAAGTCATCGGCATACAGCGTTTGCGCATCAAGCTCATCTTTTGTACCAATGATTAAACGATTCGCTTGAAGATCCTTTTGGACAACGTACAAAGGCTCGCTATAAGCAACACCAATGCCTTTTCGCTGACCAATTGTATACCGAATAAGTCCGTGGTGTTCGCCCACTTTTTCATTACGAAAATAAATATCTCCGCTTAAGAATTCCTTGTTTGTGCGCTCTTGTATAAAGCCTGAGTAGTCATTGTTAAGAACGAAACAAATATCTTGTGATTCACTTTTTTGGGAGACTGAAAAACCTAGCTTTTTCGCAATCTCTCGCGCTTCTTCTTTAAGAAGATTTCCCAGGGGAAAGTATGTGTGCCCAAGCGCATCTTGCGATAAGTGGTAGAGCACATAGGATTGGTCTTTTTTCTTATCTTTTGCTTGTTTTAATACATAACGATTAAGCTTTGAACTATATTCAATATGCGCATAGTGGCCCGTTGCCAAAAACTCCAAGCCTAGTTCTTTTCGCATTTCATGCAAGGAGCCAAACTTCATAGTTTTATTGCATAAAACGCAGGGGTTTGGAGTAAGTCCTTTCATATAGGACTCACAAAAATTACTGATAACGATTTCGCTAAAACGCTCTCGTAGATCAACAACTTTATGCTCAAAGCCTAAAATCCGAGCTACTTCTTGGGCATCTTGGATGTCTTGCTCTTCTTTCTTGAGCAAAGCGGGATTATCATGCAAACGCATGGTCACACCCACAACTTCAAAACCAGCTTCAAGTAGCAGATAGGCACAAACCGAGGAGTCAAGTCCGCCTGACATGGCGAGCAAAGCAGTTTTTTCTCTCTTTTCGAACACCTTAGAGCCTCCACGGTAAAAATCTGAATTTTTTAGGCGCCTTACTATAACAAATACGCGTTCTGGCAATAAGGACGATAACTAAAAAAGTAAATAAGTTCACTAGGAGGCTGTATATGGCGTTATCTAAAACGATTGAACACCAACTAAATCATCGCACGTATAGAGAATTGGTAGATGAGCCACTTGATCCTCAAATCATACATGAGCTCTTAGAAGTTGCACGACAAACCGCCACATCAACGGGCAAACAACAGGCAAGCATTATTCGAGTTACCGACCCTGAGCTCAAAAAAGAAATAGCAAAGGTTTCGAACCAAGAATATGTTGGACGCTCACCTGAACTTTGGATTTTCATTGTCGATATAGCTCGCAATGCTCAAATTGCTGAAGAACACGGTATGTCAGTTGATAAGGCTATAAACACCAGTAGATTTTTTGCTGGCTATGCCGATGCGGTGCTCATGGTTCAAAATGTCTATAACGCAGTTGAATCCTTAGGTCTTGGTGGCGTAATTTTAGCTTCGATTCTCAATGACGTGGATAGAATCATAGAACTGTTACAACTCCCGAAATATACCTATCCTGCACTGGGTCTTTCATTTGGCAAACCAAACCAAAACCCTCAGCTCAAACCTCGCATGGATATGAAATTTAGAGTTTTTGAAAATAGCTACAAAACAATAGATAAGATAAGTGAAGCTTTAGCAGACTACGACGAAGTTATGACGCAGTATTATGATTTGCGCGATGCAAACAGGCGCGTGGATAGCTTTACACAACAGGTTCTTACATCCTTTGAAGAAGATTCCTCGAAGCGCCAAAGAAACCTTGAAATCGCAAAAGCACAGGGTTTTAATTTTGATGTTGAATAAAATCTCGAAGCGATAGGAAGCTTTATGAAAATTCTTATAATTGGAGCTGGCGGCATTGGCGGATTACTTGCAGCAAAACTTGCAAAAGCTCACAAAGATGTTGCCCTGATAGACCAAGGAAAACACCTTGAAGCCATACAAAACGATGGCTTGACGCTTATTAGTCCAAGCGAAACGCGCACCTATAAGCTAAGCGCCTACGACAGTGATAGCTACGTCGATAAGCCCGACGTTATCTTTATTAGCACCAAAGCATATTCTTTAGATCCAGTCATAACATTTTTGAAAAAAGATGCCTTTAAGGATGCCTTGATCATTCCACTTCTCAACCCCATTGGCGCAGCTGAAGAAATTTCTCAAGCCTTAGGTGAGGATTTCGAAGTGCTCGACGGAGTTGCCTATGCGCTTTCAAGTAAGCTTCGTCCTGGTGTCATTCTTCAAGATACAGACAATTTCCGAATCGTCGCAGGCTTTATGAGAGAGGCTGGCGTGCCATATGAGAAACTTATTGCCTTAAATGATGAACTGAGGGATACCGACATAAACTTCGAGATTACAAAAGATGCGAAGGCTGCACACTTCAAGAAATTTACTGTAGTTTCACCTTTTGCAGCAGTCACTTCCTATTTAAGTGTAGATGCCGCCCCCATGCAGGTTCCTGGAGAGCAGCGAGAGCTTTATAAGGCGCTGACCAATGAAGTTATTGAAATTGGAAGGGCTCTAGGTTTTCCTCTCCAAGATGCAAGTGTCCAAAGAAACCTTGAGCGCCTTGATATGTATGCACCGACCTCCAACGCCTCAATGGCTCGAGATATTTTGGCAAAACGAGACTCCGAACTTGATGGCCTCATATTTAGCGTCGTTCGATTAGGAAGAAAACTTGGCGTTGCTACACCAAACTATGAGAAAGTTGCAAAACGCTTTGGTTTTGAAGCATAAGTGCCGCTCAAAGCCTATCTTGTAGGGTATAGTGTAGGGGCACGTTTGAAGGGCTTACTTTCTAACTTTGTTCTAAGTACGTTTTTTCTTAAGAAGATTGCGTGAAAGTAAAAGTAAT
The DNA here is from genome assembly GCA_030532415.1 of Coriobacteriia bacterium. Classification (GTDB taxonomy): domain Bacteria; phylum Actinomycetota; class Coriobacteriia; order Coriobacteriales; family JAEZZM01; genus JAUNLE01. Next base: position 24,424 of record JAUNLE010000005.1, read on the forward strand.
TCTTGCATCAGACCTTCAAATAGTCCATACTCTTTTCTTGCTTATCGATTGTTCGGGCGATTAGCTCAGCTGGCAGAGCAGGTGACTCTTAATCACAAGGTCTGGGGTTCGATCCCCCAATCGCCCACCATGAACACGATGAAGCGCCCAAGCATGTTATATGGTGGATATAGCTCAGTTGGGAGAGCGACGGACTGTGGCTCCGTAGGTCGTGGGTTCGAAACCCTCTATCCACCCCATAAAACCTTCAAATCTCCCTCACGAGGGAGATTTTTTGTTAGATAATACCTATACGCATTATTTTTAGTGGAGGGTATATGTTTAACTACGACGATCGCGTTTCTCAATTATCTTCTCCTGCCTGGAGACTGTACGACGACTTAATCGCTGAAGTTCCCGAGGGCTTAAGCATCAAGGATGCTTTTCATGGTAAGCACTGGAACTTTGTTGCCAATGAAGAAAATGTAGGTCTTGCTCACACCTTTATTCAAACATGCCGCGAAGACGACATAGTAGATGCACAAGAGTGTGTTGGAAAAGATTTACGCGAAGCTGCAAAGTGTTTTAAAAGCTGGAATTTCGAGCGCGCTTCATACGGAAACGCCGCACTCAATTCATTTTTCAACACTCGAAAACGTGCCGAACACATGAACGCAAGTTTTCCGAAGGATAAATCTGAAGATGCTATTAGCATGATTATGGAAAAATTCCAGGGCAAGCGCATCGCAATTGTTGGACATTTCCCAAAAATTGAACAGTTTGCTGAACTTTGTGATTTGTACGTTCTTGAACTTAACCCACGCGATCCAATTGATTTATTTACATCTGCTGCTGAATTTGTTCTGCCTTCAGTTGATGCCTTTATCATGACGGGTATGACACTAGCAAATAAAACAGCACCTCGTTTATTAGAGCTAAGTAAAAATGCTTATACTGCCATGATTGGCCCAAGCGTTCCCGTCTCAGAAGTCCTCTTTGACCACGGCGTAGATATGATTGGCACAAGCATTTGCACCACCACAAGTGAGAAGCTCAAAGAGACTATTGCAAACCCAGGAAATAGTTTATTTGGTAATGCGCTCACAATGATAACAATTAAGAAGTAGTACTTTATAAACAATTTTTATTTAAACCGTTTGCCTTATTAAAAAAACCGTATACATAAATTAACACTCTTATATGTATACAAGCGCTTGTCCTGAACTACTATGTGAACCTCAAGCAATAAAAAAAGGGGAGGAAAACATGGATGTGCTTCAGGACAAGCAATGGCAGTCGCTTGAACAAGATATTATTTCATGGCGTCGTGAACTTCATAAAATTCCAGAATTAGGAAATGAACTTCCTCAAACAACACAGTTTATACGTTCTGTTCTAGACGAACTTGGTATCCCCTATACCTCTTTAATGTCAGGAAACGCAATTGTTGGTCTTATCGAAGGTGATCAGCCTGGCAAGTGCATTGCTCTTCGCGCCGACACCGATGCGCTTCCAATTAAAGAGGATACTGGACTTGAATTTGCATCAGAAAATGGGAATATGCATGCCTGCGGACACGACGGACATGCGGCTATGCTCTTAGGTGCAGCGGCGTGGCTTCAAGCTCACAAAGACCAAATAAAAGGTTCAGTTAAGCTGCTATTTCAACCAGGAGAGGAATTTCCTGGCGGCGCAGAGCCTATGATTAAAGAAGGGGCACTTGAAAACCCCCATGTAGACGCTGTTTTTGGTATGCATGAAGGACAAATTTATCCGGGTTTAAAAAGTGGCCTTGTTGGCATTAAGTACGGCTCTATGATGGCAGCAATGGATCGCTTGTTTATAAAGGTAATTGGCAAGGGTGGCCACGGAGCTAACCCCCATCTTACGATTGATCCCATTACCTTATCAGCCGAAATTATTCTATCTTTACAAACTATCGTAAGTCGTGAAAATAAGCCTACCGAACCTATCGTACTTTCAATAACCCGAATTGATGGCGGATACAACCAAAACGTCATCCCCGATGTCGTAGAACTCGAAGGTACGGTAAGAACCCTCAATCACGAAACTCGCGAGTGGCTTTCGAATCGTATTAAGGAAGTCGTAGGTGCACTTGCAGCTTCTCGAGGTGCACAAGTCGAAATTGAACACACCTTCAATTATCCTCCCCTCATCAATGATAGCGATATGGTTGACCTTGCTAAAAACGCAGCGCTTAAGCTGTTCGGCGAGGAAAACGTCATTGAGCTTGCTGAACCTATGATGGGCGGCGAGGATTTTGCCTATTTTAGTAATGAGCGTCCAGGAGCATTCGTCTTTTTATCGAATCCGCAAGAAGTAGATGGTAAATTCTGGGGACATCACCATCCAAAATTCGCGGTTGACGAATCCTTCTTTATTCACGGCGCTATGTTACATGCGCAGATGGCCCTTGACTATCTGCAGGAAGCTTAAGTTCTAGAGTCGACTAGTAGAGTCAGAAATTGAGGTGATTATGAAAAACTACAAGCTTCATATTATTGTCATTGTGCTAGTTATAATCGCGGAGGTTATAGGCACAATAACAGTACCAATAGCACAAGTGAAAATTGTGCTGCTACCTATGTTGTTTGCACTCATCATGGGTATTTTACTAGCTCCTAAGTTCTTAAAAGTAGTAAATGATAAAGATATGGCTGATGCAGGCTCCCTGATTGGTCTTACTTTAATGTTGCTTATGGCAAAATATGGAACGCAAATCGGTCCTAATTTGCCACAGATAATCAACTCAAGCCCTGCTTTAATTCTCCAAGAAATTGGAAACTTAGGAACCGTATTGTTGGCTATCCCACTCGCTTTAGCCCTAGGCTTAAATCGAGAATCTATTGGAGCTGCCCACTCTATCGCCCGTGAACCAAACGTTGCCGTTATTGGTGACAGATACGGTTTAGATTCCCCAGAAGGTGAAGGAGTTCTTGGCGTTTATTTAGTAGGAACGGTATTCGGTACCATCATCATTGGACTAATGGTTTCTGCATTCGATGCATTTACCGCACTTCACCCTTATGCCCTCGCAATGGCAAGTGGCGTTGGATCTGCATCAATGATGACCGCAGGTGTTGGATCTTTAGTGGCTGCACACCCCGATATGGAATCGATGCTAACTGCCCTTGGCGCTGCTTCAAACATGCTTTCTGGTTTAGACGGCGTGTACATGTCAATTTGGTTAGCCTTACCTTTCAGTGAGTTTATGTACCGTAAGATCAAAGGTAAAAATGCTACACCCCCATCAGTTCCAAATCCTGAAAATAACAACTCCGACATCGATGTCTTCAAAGATGTTGCTAACTAGATTGGGGATGTGAAAAATGAATTTAAAACACTCACTTTTTGTGCTTTTAATTACGGCAGGAATTACGCTCATTGGTAATACGGTAAAAAGCTTACGTATTGGAGCATTTGTCTCCCCAATCGAGGCTATCCCAGGCTTACTAATTTTACTTGCTATCGCATATTTAGGAATTGTATTAGCGAAAGTAATTCCAGTTAAGATTCCAGCGGTAGCATACATTGTTACCTTTGGCATGCTTTTTACCTTACCAGCATGTCCACTTTCGGAATTTATCAATCCACTGGTAGCGAAGGTTGACTTCCTTGCACTTTGTACTCCAATTCTTGCGTATGCGGGAATTTATGCAGGATCAAACCTTGAGACTCTAGCAAAATCAGGTTGGAGAATCGTAGTAGTTTCCATCTTTGTAATGCTTGGTACCTACTTAGGTTCAGCTCTTATCGCACAAGGTGTCTTGATGGCTATTGGTCAAATTTAGTTTGACTTAGCTTAAACAAAGCGTCTGATCTATGTAGTAACACAGAGGCGCATGGACTTCTCAGTAAAGTTGAAGTTCATGCGCCTTTATTTTTTCCTATCAGTTTTAGCTATAGGTCTTAGCTACTGGTTTTATCTATCGGTTTCACCTATCGGTTTTACCGTTATTTCTTTGGCGGAGCCATATGAATAGCTTCGCCTTTTGCCGCCAAAATTGCCTCAGTGAAACCTTCACCAAAGCTTGGGTGCGGACGCATAGCCTTTAATAAGTCGCTATACGTAAGTTTATTCGCAATAGCATTGCTTGCTTCATTCATGATTTCTGAAGCGTTTACTGCAACCATAGATACGCCTAAGAGGCGCTCGGTTTCCTTATCGAATATGGTCTTAATGTATCCTCTGCCTGCTTGAGCAATCACGGTGCGACAGTTGCCATTCATAAGATACTTACCAACCATTAGCTCATAACCAGCCGCTTTAGCTTCATCTTCGCTTAATCCCACACTTGATACTTCCGGACTTGTATAAATTACCGATGGTACAAGTTCTAAAGCACGCTCGTGAGCTTTATCAAGCAAGATTGCTTCAACTGCATGTTCACCTTGGAATGAGGCAACATGGGCAAGCTGAACAGATCCAAAAATAACGTCACCAATGGCATACACGCCATCAACTGAGGTTTTAAAGTCCTTATCAATAACAATAGCCCCTCGCTCCATTTCAAGCTCAAAGCCATCAGCAAAAAGTCCTTTAGTGTAAGCCTTACGTCCAATAGCAAGAAGAACCTCTTCGCTCAAAACACGCTGTTCTTCGCCTTTTTTGTCGTCATAAACAGTGACGACACCTTCCTCACTTTGCTCAAAGTGCTTAACACGAGCTTCAGTCACTACACGAGCGCCAAGTTTTTTGAGGTTTTGAGTGGTGATGGAAGAAGCGTCCTTGTCCATGCGAGGTAGGATTCTATTAGCTCCTTGTAAGAGCGTTGTGCTAACCCCCATTGAAGCATAATAAGAAGCCATCTCAACGCCTATAACGCCGCCGCCAACGATAGTAATTGACTCGAAGTTATCAACATAACCCTCAAGAAGATCGTCAGAGGTAAGCGTAAACTCAACACCTTCTAAAGGAATGATATTAGGCTCTGAACCTGTCGCGATAACGATGCCCTTAGTGGCGGATAGTTCTAGCTGCGAGCCGTCTTCTAAATCTACAAGCACCTTCTTTTGATCTTGTATTTGTGCATAACCGTGATAACTTTCAACACCGTTAGCCTTAAGAAGGCCTGCAACTCCTTTAGTTTGGGTTTCAACCACCATATTTTTGTATTCGGTGATTTTATCGAAATCCAAGTCAATGTGAGATGCTTGAACGCCATAATTTTCAGCTGCACTCAATTCGTTTACGGTTGATGCAACATGCAAGAGCGCTTTAGTAGGAACGCAGCCACGGTTCAAACAAGTTCCTCCAACCGCGCGCCCCTCCACTATAGCAACGCTTGCCCCAAGTTGTGCTGCATGAATAGCGGCAACGTATCCACCTGGTCCAGCACCAATTACGATAACATCATAGGATTCCACAGAGCCTCCTCTACTTTAAATGAGCTTGTAATAATTGCGCAATATCTTGCTTAATTTGCTTGTGTACCTCGTTAGTATCTTCAATAGAAAGAATTGTTTCAGCTAAACTTTGTGCGAAAGCGCCCTTGCCCACCAAAGCCTCTTGTATGCTCGCTATGAAGCTAGAATCCATAGCATCGGAATTTAACTGAGCATCTTGAACTTCTTCATCTTTTATTGCAAGCTTGACTTGAATTTCGCCCCAGTCAAAACGCTCTTCCGCTAAGACATCGTAAGCTAAATTTCTGCCATAGCGCCATGCATCATCAGCGAAAAACTTTTCTTTATCCTTCAGTAAGGCCTTATCAAAGTCATCAAATTCCAATATATTTGCCTGCAAGCCATATTCTTCTTCAACACCTGCCAAAAGCGCTTGCGCAAGGGTATCGATGCTTAAATCGGGTTTAAGGCTTTTAAGGTTGACGACGCGAGACTTCACCGAACTAACGCCTTTTGAAACAAGCTTTTTCTTAGAAGGTTTAAGGTAGCGAGCCATCTCTTCGGTATCAACGTCAAGTAAGATTGTGCCGTGTTGGTAATGGCGCTTTCCTTGATGATAATATGCATTGCCTGAAAACTTGGCTCCGTCAATGGTAATGTCATTTCTACCAGAAAGCTCGGCATTAAGGCCAAGCTTGTGCATGGCCCTAACAATTACATTGGACTGGCGCGCCACATCGTAGACATCTTCAGAACAAGCAAAGGTAAAATTGAGGTTTGCAATATCGTGGTAGACTGCTCCCCCACCTGATAGACGGCGTGCTAAATGCCCGCCTTCTGTTTCTAATAACTCGTAGTTAACTTCACGAGCCGCATCTTGATTTCTGCCAATTACTACGGTTCGGTCGTTTTGCCATAAATAAAAAGACAAGGTATCAAAGCCCATCTCTTCTAAAAGATAGAGCTCGATACCTTGGTTTAGAAATGGATTAAACGAATCACTACGATAAAAGAATAATTCTTTTAACATTCGTTTTTATTCCTCTACTGCATTACTTTTCTCGTATTTCAAAATTGGATTACGCGCAGCCTCAACTTCGTCAGGTCGTCTTACCACGGTAGTATACGGTGCATTATGAAGCTTCTCGGGATCTGAACATGACAAATCATGGAGTTCTTTGAATGCTTTAATGATCGTATCAAGCGTTTGACGTGATTCAGTTTCGGTTGGCTCAACCATAAGCGCTTCAGGAATAGTAAGCGGGAAGTACATGGTAGGAGGATGAACGCCGTAATCCAAAAGGCCTTTGGCGATATCCAAAGCGCTTACTCCTGTCTCTGCCTTTAGCTGCTTCAAAGACATAACAAACTCATGCATACAAATCTCGTCGTGAGACATCGTATAAGTATCTTTGAGGTGATAGCGCAAGTAGTTTGCATTGAGCACCGCATTTTGAGCAGAACGCTTAATGCCGTCTCTTCCCAACATAAGCACATAACTCATCGCGCGAACAAGGTTTAAGAAGTTACCGTGGAATGCAACGATGTTGCCGATGCTTTTCTCTGGCGTATTCCACTCAAAAGAACCGTTACGTTCTACCACATGAGGTGTAGGGAGGAAATCTTTCAAAATGTCCTTTACGCCTACGCCGCAAGCACCTGGGCCACCGCCTCCATGAGGTGTAGAGAAGGTCTTGTGCAAGTTAAGGTGGATGACATCAAAGCCCATTTTACCTGGCTGAACGATTCCCATAATAGCATTCAAATTCGCGCCATCATAGTAATTCAAACCGCCCGCCTCATGAACAATCTTAGAAACCTCAGAGATGTTCTTTTCAAACTGTCCTTCAGTATTTGGGTTGGTTAGCATTAAGCCAGCTACCGTGTCATCAGTAATCTTTCTTAATTCGTCTACCTTAATGAAACCGTCTTCATCAACAGGAATTGGCAAAAGCTCATAGCCAACCATAGCCATAGAAGCAGGATTGGTACCATGAGCAGCATTAGGAATTAAAATCTTAGTACGCTGTGTTTCGCCACGTGACTCGTGATAAGCCTTAATCATCATAAGACCGGTAAGTTCACCGTGAGCACCAGCTGCTGGCTGGAAGGTCATTTCGTCCATACCAGTGATGTCACAAAGAAGTGACTCAAGCTTCGCAAAAACTTCAAGCGAGCCTTGGACATGAGCTTCAGGTGCCAAAGGATGAGCTTGGGTGAAACCAGGAAGACCCGAGGTGATTTCATTGAGCTGAGGATTATATTTCATGGTACACGAACCAAGCATGTACACACCGTTGTTTACACCATAGGTTCTACGCTCAAGTTCGCTATAGTGGCGGTCAACATCAATCTCCGAAAGCTCAGGTAAGTCAAGCTTTTCTTCTCGAAGATATTGAGCACTCAAGGCCTTAGCTTCGGGAACATCAAGTTCAGGTAAGTAGTGGGTACGGCGTCCAGCTACGCTTTTTTCAAAAAGTAATTCCATAGCTTATCGTCCCTCCATAATTTCTTGTACCTGTGTCACAAGCTCGTCAATATCCTCTTTTGAGTTCATTTCAGTTGCACACCAAAGCATCTGCTTGCCCTCTAGTGGAAGACCACTCAAAATACCCTTGTCTGCGAGCTTTGTCTCAAGTTCATGTGCATCAATTGGACCATTCAACACAAACTCATAGCCATGTGGAGCATCATGAACTTCTTCAAAACCTTCAATTTTTAAAAGCTCTGATTTAAGGTAAGCAGCATGAGCTAAGGATTGCTCGGCAGCTTCTTTGAGGCCTTCAGGACCCATAGATGCAAGGTAAACCGAAGCAGTAAGCGCGCAAAGCGCCTGGTTGGTACAAATATTTGAGGTAGCCTTTTCGCGACGGATGTGTTGCTCACGCGTTTGTAGGGTGAGTACAAAAGAGCGCTTATTGTCCATATCTTTGGTCTGTCCAACTACGCGACCTGGCATATGGCGGAGCATGTTTTGTTTACAGGTAAGAAAACCTAAATAAGGGCCACCAAAGCTCAAAGGAATTCCTAAAACTTGGCCCTCGCCTACCGCAATGTCTGCTTGGCATTCTCCTGGACTTGCAAGTACGCTCATCATCAAAGGATTAACGCTCATGATGTATTTAGCTTTGTGATCAGCCATAAGTTCGCCTAAAGCGCGAGCGTCCTCAATAACGCCGAAGTAATTAGGCTGCTGAACGATAAATGAAGCGACCTTTTCATCCTCAAGGGCAGCTTTAAGTGCATCTTGATCAACTTGACCATTTTCAAGAGCTGGAATTTCTTCTACCTCTGCCCCAAAGGCGTGAGCATAAGTTTTAAGCACGCTCTTATAGCGAGGATGCGCACTGCTTGCAATTAAGGTCTTTTTGCGCTTCTTGTCATAACACATTCCCGCAGCTTCAGCCAAAGCCGATGCGCCATCATACATAGACGCGTTTGAGATATCCATGCCCATAAGATTTGCCATCATGGTCTGGAACTCAAAGATATTCTGCAAAACACCCTGACTTACTTCTGACTGATAGGGAGTATAGGAGGTAAGAAATGATTCTTTTTGTGGAACCTTTCTTGCCATAGGTGGAATGTAGTGATTGTAAGCGCCTGCACCTCTAAAGATGGAGGTGAACTTAGTATTTTTATCAGCTATCGTATCTAAGATTTTTTCAACCTCAAGCTGTGATTTACCAGCTTCAATTCCAAGTTCATCAATGATAAGCTCGCTTGGAATACCGGTATAGAGATCTTCAAAGCTTGAAAGTCCAATGGACTCAAGCATCTCTTGCTGTTCTTGAGGTGTGTTAGGAATAAATGTTCCCATATGATTTAGTCCTGCTCCTCAATAAACTTTTGATATTCTTCAGCATTCATGAGCTCTTCGCTCAGTTCACCTTCAAACTTTACAATCCAGGTATTGTGAGGATCAGAATTGAGCATTGATGGCTCATCTTCAAGCTCTTCATTTACCTCAACAACTTTACCGTCAACTGGTGAGAAAATCTCGGATACTGCCTTAACCGATTCAGTTTCTGCAAACGCTGATCCAGCCTCAACTTCATCGTCTACTTCGGGAAGCTCAACGAATACGATGTCACCCATTTGATCTTGGGCATAGTCGGTAAGACCAAGAGCAAAAACGCCATCTTCTTCTAAGAGCCATTCATGAGATTTTGTGTACTTAAGATTGTTTGGATAAGCCATGTAAAACTCCTTCTTTTCTTAACGATTAAGAACGTGAATAGAACGGTAGTGGAACTATCTTAACAGGTATATTCTTGTTTCTAACTTGTGCGTTGAGCTCAATTCCTTCTTCAGCATATTCAGGTAAAACGTAAGCCATACCGATAGCTTTACCCAAATAAGGAGCCATTGTACCTGAGGTACTAAAACCAATCTCCTTATCGTCTTTAAAGAGTGGGGCGTGTTCACGAACGATGCCCTTACCTACCACTTCAAAACCAACACGAACTTTCTTAAGTGGAAGCTTCTCTTCAATACCCTTCTTGCCGATAAAGTCATCCTTATCAAGCTTGACTGCAAAGCCCAAGCCAGCTTCAAGTGGAGTGGTGTCAGGCGTAAGCTCGTTTCCATACAGCGGCATGCCTGCTTCAAGGCGAAGCGTATCACGAGCACCGAGTCCTGCTGGTAAGATATCGAACTCTTCTCCAGCCTTAAGAATAAGGTTCCAAATGCCCACTACGGCAGATGCTGGACAATAAATCTCGTATCCGAATTCTCCCGTATAACCGGTTTGTGAGATCAGGCATGGGACACCATGTATTTCAACATTTTCTGTAAAGCTATAGTATTTTGCAGGTAATTGCTCTGGATCGCAAATTTTCGAGAGCACCTCTTTTGATTGAGGTCCTTGAATTGCAATAAGGGCATACTCGTCAGACTTATCTTCGAGCTTTACATCTTTGGTAATGCGCGATGAAAGCCACTCGTAATCAGCCTCACGGTTCGATGCATTAACTACAATCATGAACTTTTCATCATCAAAACAATACACAATTAAGTCATCAAGTGCGCCACCCTCTTCGTTGGTCATCACTGAATAACGAATGCGGGTCGCTTGTAAGTTTGTGTATGAATTGGTGAACCATTCATTTAATTGTTCACGAGATTCTGGGCCTGTTAAGAAAAACTCACCCATGTGCGATGCATCAAAGATTCCAACATGTTCACGTACATTGAGATGCTCTTTATTGATTCCGGCCTTATACTGAACAGGCATGTCATAACCTGCAAATTCGACCATCTTTCCACCTAGAGCAAGGTGTTCGTCATATAAAGGGGTTTTTAAAGCCAAAATTCCTCCAAGCTCGCAATAGAAAACGTAGTTATAGTATACGTTTAAACTAAAATTTATAGACCTATTTTTTCGGCAATGAACTTTAAAAGGAGAACTTATGCGCGCGCTCATTCAACGGGTTAGTCAGGCACAAGTCAGCATTGACGGCGAAGTGTCGGCCCAAATAAAACAGGGACTGCTTATTTTCTTAGGTGTTGGCTCTCAAGATAGCCTACAAGAGGCAGAAAAGTTGTGGTCAAAGATTTCAAAGCTTCGCATTTTTGAGGATGAAAATGGCAAGACGAACTTAGCTGCATCCGATGTAGCTTCACTTGAAATGCTCGTGGTATCTCAGTTCACCTTATATGCCTCTATGAAAAAAGGTAATCGTCCGTCATTTACCAATGCAGCTCCTCCAGAGCTTGCGCGTAACTTATATGAAGCATTTGTCGATAAGGTAAAAGCCGACTTTCCTTCAGTTCAAACAGGCAGCTTTGGGGCATATATGCAGGTAGAACTCGTAAACGATGGACCTTTTACGATTTGGCTTGACACCGACGAACTCTAAGATTTAAGGACTTAAGGATGGACTTTATTACGGCCTCGAAACGCATATCTCCGAATTGGAAAATTCTACTAGCTGCTGGCATTATTACGCTTCTCTTAGGTTTTGCAGCCATATTTGCGCCCTTTAAAGTAGCAGATAAATTCATGATGGCTTTCGGTATTTTTGTGAGTGTGCTTGGCGTATTAAGTATTTTATCAAACTACAAAAAAGCGACCTCAGACATACTTATGAGTATGATCATTGTTGTTTTGGGACTCATTATGGTGGTCTCGCCCAGCAGCGCTTCTACTTTTGTGCTTGCAGTTATTGGACTGGCGTTTACGATTGTGGGCATTATTTTAGCGATATCAAGCAGCATCTTACATCGCTTCTTCTCGGTGGGTAAAACTGGAAAAATAGTTTCCGTCTTTTTAATTGCAGCGGGAATTTTACTTCTGTTAAACCAAAGTCTTGGCCTTAGTATCATCATGAAAGTAATGGGCATTTTGATGGTTGCTGCAGGAATCTTGCTTATAATTTCTGCCAAAAAGATTAAAGACGCCCTGCTGAAGATCACTGCCACGTATGAAGACAGCACTCGAATAAGTGATTTTGAGCTCCGCGATTTTGAGCCTATTGATGTAGAACCAATCGAAGTAGAAAACCTTAACGATTCTTCTCGTAATAAATAATAAGCTTGTAGGCGTTTTTGCGAAAAGCTTTGACGCTTACAAGCTAACCGATCTAAGTTTTACAAGCCTTTTAGTTCTCTAGTCCTCGCGTTTACCATGCGCGAGCTGGCGTTTTAAGTCAGCAAGGGCTCGGCCTCGATGACTTATGGCATTTTTTTCCGCCTCACTTACTTCTGCAAAGGTTTTAGAAGGAATTTCGTCGGGAATAAACAGCGGATCGTAGCCAAAACCACCGCTTCCTGCAGGCTCAAACGCTATAGTGCCCTGACATATACCCTGGGCAACATATTCCTTACCCGCCTGATCAATGTAGACAATTACCGAAACAAATTGGGCAGCTCGCTCTGAAGCTTTTTGATAGCCTTCTAAACGCCTAAGAAGTTTTTTGTTATTCGCCTCATCATCATGGTCTTTGCTATAGCGAGCTGAATGCACTCCAGGTTCTCCTGATAGGCTTGCGACTTCTAATCCACTGTCATCTGCAATCACAGCTTCATGAAAGTACTCAAAAGCAGCACGAGCCTTAATGCGGGCGTTCTCTAAAAAGGTCGAACCGCTTTCTTCTGGTTCAGGGTAGCTAGCGTCCACATCATAAACGGGAACAACAAAGATGCTTTCATCCCCCTCTTTGAAAACGGTTTCTAGCTCTCGAGCTTTTTTTGCATTATGAGAGGCAATTAAAATACGTCTAGTCAAAAAAGTCCACCTCTTTATTTTGAAGTTCTAGTAAGTGCAAAAGGCCGGGTTGCGCAATATCCAGTAAATCATTTAATTTTTGACGAGAAAAACTTACGCGCTCCCCCGTTCCCTGAATTTCAATGAATTCGTGCTTGGATGTGTATACAAGATTCATGTCGATTTCTGCAACAGAATCTTCTGAATAGTCAAGATCACTGACAAGCACACCATCAACCATGCCTACCGAGAGAGCCACAACTTGATTGTTAAGGGGAAGTCGAGCAAGTCGGCCTGCTTCAACCCATTTCATCAAGGCATCGTGCAGCGCCACCCAAGCACCAGTAATCGAAGCTGTTCTTGTACCACCATCGGCTTGTATAACATCGCAATCAAGCGTTACGCTTATTTCACCAAAATGTTGAAGATCACAAACTGTCCGAAGTGAGCGACCAATGAGACGTTGAATTTCTTGGCTTCTTCCTTTTTGTCCATTAATCTCACGACGTGAGCGCACCGAGGTTGAAGCCGGAAGCATGGCGTATTCTGCAGTTACCCAACCCTGGTTTTTGCCTTTGAGCCAAGCAGGTACATGTTCGTCAATCGTAGCCGAACACAAAACGTGCGTATCTCCGAATTTCACAAAACATGAACCAAGCGCATGCTTCATCACGTCTCGCTCAAGTGTTACCGGACGAATTTCTTGTGGGGCGCGTCCAAAAGATCTAGAGATTTCCATCGTAGTCCTTATCAAATGTTTCGAGTGTCTGTACACTTACATAGTTTGTTTCAAAGTTTTCTTTACCAAAAATAATTGAGGCGGTAGCAGAAAAACTTTTCGTATCTTCATGCGTAGTATAAAACGTATGAGCCAAAGCGCTGCCTTTGTCTGCAAGCTCATCTCTTCGTTTCAAAATATCATGCACCTCTAAGGCAAGCTCTTCTGCAGAAGAAATCAAGGCAATTTCTGGGCCCACCACCTCTTGTATGAGATCTTTTAACAAAGGAAAGTGAGTGCATCCAAGCACTAAGGTATCTATATGCATAGCTTTAAATTCATCAAGATACTCATGGGCTATCTTGTATTCTTCCTCCGTAAAAACATTCAAGGCTTTCTTATGTTTTATACGTTGTGCCATGCTTACTTCGACCATGTGCACAAAGGCTGGAGCTGCCTTTGAAAAGATTTGCGCCCCGGCATCATAAGATTTTATTGCCTGTTCATACACTCCTGAAGCTATGGTTCCCTGCGTTGCTATAACCCCAATTTTTCTGTTGCGCGAATGATTTATAGCAGCGCGCGCACCAGGATTAACCACGCCAACAACTGGAATATCGAAGTGTTTTTGGGCGTAACACAATCCGGCTGCTGTAGCTGTATTACACGCAATAACGATGAGTTTGACCTCTTGTTCGCTTAAAAATGAAGTGATTTGATGAACAAAATGTTTAAGTTCTTCCTGCCCGCGCGGACCATAAGGACAGCGCGCAGTGTCACCTAAATATATAAGTCGTTCGTTGGGCAGCTCTTCAGACAGCGCACGTGCAACTGTTAGCCCGCCAAAGCCCGAATCAAATATTCCAATTGCTTGAGAAGCTGTCATTTATTTGACTTTCTTTATAATTTCGATTGCTCTGAGCGTCTCAGATTCATCTAAGAGCAAGCCGTCATCACACAGATATAGTTCATCTCCTCGCTCAAGCTTCATAAGCTTGTCTAAAAACGAGCAGGCATGGTCGGTATCTTCTTCCTCTGAAAGCTTATCAGAGATAATTCCCCCAAAGGGTATGAGCCCTTCTTCAAGCGCCTTCAAAAAGAGGTCGTAGGTCGTCTCTTCGCTCTCATGGGCAATATGGACACCGTAAAATCCCGTATTGCTTAAGCCTGGGTAAAATTCATGAATATCTCCCGATGACTTAAAAATTGCATCCAGACCTAAGCTTTTTATTCGATTAACAAGGATTTGATATAAAGGCAGAAGCTCTTCAACGACAAACATTGGATTAAGACGCAGAGGATCTTCTCCCCCTAAATCTTCAACAATAACTACCTTGTCTGCACCGTCTAAAATTACCTTCTCAATTATTTTGAGGGTATTATTAAGCTCCTCTTCAATGGCTTTCTTACTAAGTTCTTGCTTGGATTGTTTAAGAATGCTCACGGGAGCCAAGACCGATACGTAAATTTCTATATTTCGTTTCTCACAACGATGTTTAATATTTGAAGTTAGAAACTCGTCGGCTGACACAAATAAAAAGTCGGGTGCTAAAGACTTCACTATGTGTTGTCTGGCCTCTTGGGGTACCCATGTTAAACCGAATTTAGGCATTCTTACTCCTCATTCTTATTTAGAAATGCTCCAAGCTATTTTAATTTGCGGAATAACTCTATCGAAAGTCCAAAGCGTATTGGTTCGTGTAATCGAATTTGGATCATTGACTATAAGCAAACCGTCTGAAGTAATACCCGTAAGCACTATAAAATGTCCCAGTATCGTGAAATCTCCTGGCTTCATGCTCGCGATAACTGGATGCCCTGCCTTAAGTTCTTGTATGAGAACTTTTTCATTAATCTGATTGAGCTGCTTGGATTGTAAACCAAGCTTTTCTACACCTGCACTCATGAGCTCCCAGCTTGTGCCATCGGCACTATACCAACCATTTTCTTCTGCAAATTGAGCCATATCATAGGGCGTTTTGTCCTTTTTGCCAGTAAGACCAGCATATACCATGGATAAGACAGTAGGCCCGCAACCCGAAATTGCTAAGTCATAGTCACCATATTTCTCATAACCCCACCTTTGATCAAACTGCAATAAATGCGGAATCTTATGATTCACAATTTCAGCCTTGCCAATAGTTTTTGCTGGTTCTGCATGATTGTCCTGTGGATAATCAGCTGCATATTTAAGCATTTCAGGATTCAGTGAAAGATTGTTAAGAACTTCGGCCGGATAGACGCTCGTGTTAGATAGCACAAAATGTAAATCTTTCTGGGGGTTTGTAGATCCACCCAGCTTTGCCCGCTCAAAGTCGAAAGTTTCGCTGTCTATAAGTTCATAGGAAGTTTGATAAGAAAGGTGTTCGTAATTTTGATTTTCAAGCTGCTGAGAAACTTCGCCTTCGCCTGCATGCAGACTTTTGCTCACGCAGCGACTGATGCCAAAGATCACAATGCATACAAGTGCAATAAAAGCGATAAGTAAGATAAAAAGTTTTCGATTATTGGGGCGCTGTGCCTGCATTCTAGTTCTAGATCTTGGGAGCTGACGATTTTGATATCGATTTGAATACCTACTATAGCTTGAGGCTGTTGACCTTCTATGTCCTTGTTGAGTTCGAGGTCTATTCGAATAAGCTTGTCTACGGTTATGTCTCATCTAAATCTCCCCAGTCGTAGTATAAAGACTAGCAGAAATCACACAAGAAACTAATTATTGAGCTGAAACTGTAAAAATCCTGTATAACTTTTCATAAATTAACGCATGAGAACTTGGAATGTTAGTACATCTAACTGAAGCTTCCAATTCTTTTGAGTTCGTTATAAAAGATAAAAGTTATATCTCTACTTATATATTTGCAATATTTTAAAAATAATTCATATACTCATTGACAAGTATTATTCTTAATCTAGAATAAAAAATAGTCTATATGCTAAGGAACTATGAATCAGCGTATTCGAGGATTTCAAATTTAAGTTTATTAAGAAACTGTGCAGCTTATATGCCTACATCTTCTTTAAATGCTTATGTAGACGTAACTACTTCTGATGGAAGTGTTTTCACCATTAGTGATTAAGGGCGATTGAAATGAAGCACAACTTGGTTTTCAAAATTTTCGAATTTGTATATGCAATCTTGCTTATAGCTGGTGTTCTCGCGCTTGTTAATCTCTCCAATGATGTAGCTGCGTTCGTAAGATATTTTTCCTACACTATTGCTTGTGCACTTACGCTTGCAACTATTTTTTATGCGCAAAAATTATTTGGTGTGAGTGAAACCGGTGAGCTTCAAACTATTTCACTTAATAAAGTAGAAAAATTACTTAAATTTTTAACTGGTGCCTATCTCATTTACTTTGTACTTATAATCATTGAACTCTTTTGTCTACAGGCCTTTTTTCCAAGTTTTTCTTATGATTTGCATTATAATTTTTTCTTGTTCGACTTTTTCATTCCAGCCGACTCGAATGTGTTTAAACCGCTTGGAGCCTCTCAAGTTAATTTACAAATGGAGCTTACCCCTGTAGCGTTTTTATGCATTGCTTGGTGGATACGTAATAGCTACAAAAAAACTTATAAGTAATTTTAACTAATGAAGAAGTCAAAGAGCATTCATGGCAGACAAGCTTACTACCATGATTCTTAATCGCTGATCTCTTCCCTATTCTTATTCATATCATCTCTAATTAGCTGCTTTATAAACCCTGATTTATTAGCTTGTTTTTGCAGATGTTCCCAAATATCCATTTCTTTTGGGCTAAAGCGCAGTCCGTATGATTTCATTTTTTCGCGCTTGTACTTTGCATCTGCTCTCTTTTGAGCATCACTAATTTGGTTCATGGTAT